>JAGGZK010000031.1 GCA_021162065.1 Thermoplasmata archaeon | reverse complement strand
TGAAGGAGCATAAAGAGAGTCATGGCATAAAAACAATAATTGTTGGATTGAATGAAATATACAGCGGAAAGTATTTCACAACGCAGGGAAGGGATGATGCGGAGAAGATAAAGTATTTCATTAAGGATGCGGTGGAGAACTGGGGAGTCAAATATGTGATGCTCGTCGGCGGCAGACAGGGAGGCGTCTTCAAGGAAAGATGGTTGATGCCTGTTCGCTATACCCACTTGGATGACCAGTCCAACTGGGAGGCCAGCTATGTAAGCGATTTGTACTATGCTGACCTGTATAAATATGAGAACGGCAATGCCGTCTTTGAGGACTGGGACAGCAATGGCGATGGAGTATTTGCAGAATGGAGTGGCTTTAAGAAAGACACACTGGATTTGAACCCGGATGTCATAGTTGGCAGATTGGGATGCAGGAATAAATGGGAGGTCAATATAATGGTCAACAAGATAATCCAGTATGAGACGAGCAATGCAAAATCAAGCGATTGGTTCAAGAGGCTTGTCGTAATAGGCGGCGACACCTTCCCGCCCTATCCAGATGATCCCTATTACGAGGGAGAGGTAAGCAATCAGAAGGTTATAGAATACCTCCCGGACTTTGAGCCTGTAAAGTTGTGGACATCCCTTGGCACATTAAATGGGCCGGATGACATAATAAACGCCATAAGTGAGGGATGCGGATTTTTGGACTTTGAGGGCCACGGCAACCCCATGAGCTGGGCAACACATCCTCCACATGATGAGGAGACATGGATTGGTATAGATGTAACGCAGTTCCATAAATTATCCAATGACGGCATGTATCCTGTCTGCATGATAGGCGGCTGCCACAACAGCCAGTTCAATGTTAGCGTGTTCAATCTCGTCAAGATAAAGAAGATATACGAGACCTACTACAAATCAGAGTGGAGCCCCGAGTGCTTTGGATGGTGGATAGTCCGCAAGCCCAATGGAGGTGCGATAGCATCTGTGGGCAACACAGGACTGGGGTATGGTTACATAGGTGATTACAACAATGACAGCATACCGGACAGCATACAAGGGCTGGGTGGATGGATTGACACAGAGTTCTTCAGAATCTATGGACAGGAGGGCAAGGATATAGTGGGAGAGTTGCATACCACGGCGCTGGCCAATTATGTGGCAACCTTCCCGGTGATGAAGGACAACATTGACTGCAAGACAGTGCAGGAATGGGTACTGCTCGGCGACCCAAGCCTCAAGATAGGTGGTTACTGAACCACCCCTCTTCCCCCAAATTTTTTATAAATCTCCCCTTTTATAAATAATGTTCAGATTACTTCTTTCCATAACCGTTGCCATATCTCTCATCCTGCCCCTGATTTCCTACAGGTATTTCCTCCAGATAATGCGACTCATGCGCATCAGGCGGGCGAATCTGCTGGTGGCGGGCGCCGTGATGCTTGTCACCGGTTACATATTTTTTCTGCTCCCCTGGATTTTTATAGAGAATGATGTGCCTGCCATAAGGTTGTTTTCCTATTATCTTGTGACCGCCGGCATTGCGGTGCTTGCCTATGGAGTTTACCGGATATATAACGACTGGAAGGAAGTGGTGAAATGAATCTGATGCTGCCGGTTATGATAGACCTGCTGCTGTCCTTCGTAATATTCTTTGTGGCATTTCAGATATACAGCGTTTATCGCAGAAAATACATGCTGTGGTTTCTCTTTGCCCTCTTCTTTATGCCCATACTATTCATCTATTCTTGGCTGGAATGGAGATATCTCTCCGCCATATCTCCCTATGCTATCCTGATATATCCTCTCATAATCATAGTGGTGGAGATAGCCACCATAATGGCCCAGAAGAATCTCCTCAAATCCCTGAAGATGGGAGAAAAGGTGGAATACTCTCTTCTCCTCCGCGAAGATGTCGCCCTTGTAAGGGCCTTTGAAAAAATCGCCAATCATCTCATAGGGAAAATATCCCTCTTCATAGGTGTAAAGGATGTGGAGGATCTCCTTGAGGAATGCATAGAGAAATATCCCATTCTGGAGGGATGCTACATAGACACAAATGAATATTTCAAGACAGACGTCATGGAGGAAAATCTGGGAGAGATGAACTACGAAAGGATGGAGGAGCTGTGCAAGGCCTTTTCCTATTTCCTGGCGAGACTTATAGACATACAGGCGGCCCTTGTTCCCTACGGGGAGATAGTGGAGGAGCTGAAAAGAGAGGTGGGGAAGATAGATGTGAAGATTGTGAAGTACTTCGTTCCCTTCACCCTTTTCAAAATAGTCCTTGAGCCCATAATAAGGGAATACAAGGGTGAGGAACTGAAAAACATAAGAATGATGGTGGATGTGGAGGGAATATACATAAACAGAAAGGGAGGCATAGATTATCACCGAATATATGATTACGACATCATCACAAGGGAGGATAAGTTTGTGAAATTTCTGGAAAGGTTGCTTGTCTCCCTTGGAGGAAGCGATGGAGTGAGAAAAAGAATAACCGACAACCTTAGAAAACTGCCGGAAAATGTGAAGGAGGAGATATACAGGTATGAGTTCATAAAGAAACTGCCCCGCGGCATTCTGGATGAGGAGAAAATCGTTCTTGCCAGCAAGGACAGGTTGATACAGGAACTGGTGGAGAAGAAGGAAAAACTGGAAGAAGCATATTCCCGCCTTGCCCAGGCGAAACTGGACAAGATGAAATCGGATTTTGTGAACATAATGGCCCACGAGCTAAAAACACCTCTCACGGCGATAAAGACATATACCGAACTCATGAGGAAGGGAAAACTGGGGAGAATCACAAAGTTGCAGAAGGAGAAACTGGACAGAATGGCGAGGAATATAGAGAGGATGACACGCCTGATAGACGACATGCTCCAGATACCCTCCATAGATGCGAGAGAGCTCGAGTTGCGCAAAGAAATATTCAGTGCCGATGAAATGATTGATGAGATACTGGCGGAGGTGGAGGAGATGGCAAAGGAGAAGGGGCAGGAGATGGAGGTGGATATGGAGGACGACCTGACAATATTCGGAGATAAAAATTTAATAGAAAAAGCCATAAAAAATCTGGTGGTTAATGCAATAAAATACACACCGGAAAAGGGAAAGATAATGATAAATGGAATAAGGGATGGAGAATATGCCCATATAATTGTGAAGGACACCGGCAAGGGCATACCGCCGGGCGAGATAGAAAGAATATTCGAGCCTTTCTACAGCAGGGAGGGCGGCGCCGGCCTGGGGCTGGCGATAGCCAAGAATGTGGTGGAGAGCCATGGTGGAAAGATATGGGCCGAGAGCGATGGAAAGAAGGGGGCGGCTTTCCACGTAATGTTGAGGATGAGAAAATGATAGGGAAAATATTGTTTGTGGATGATGATGAGAGCATACTGGATGCGGCAAAAACGGCTCTGGAGGTTTATGGATATAGTGTTGAGGTGGCATCATCGGGAGAGGAATGTTTGAAGAAACTGGAGGGTGTGGATGTTGTATTTCTCGACATAAAGATGCCGGGAATGGATGGCATAGAAACACTGAAGGAGATAAAAAAGAGAAAACCTTCCTTGCCGGTGGTGATGATAACCGCCTATGCCACCGTCGACACCGCCATAGAGGCAATGAAGATTGGCGCATCTGACTACATAAGAAAGCCCTTCGATATGGAGGAGCTGGAGAAGAGCATTCTGGCTGCCATAGAGGATGTGAAATTCAGGAAAATAGAGGATGTGAGAAGTGGGGACTGCTTTGAGGAATTCCAGAGGATGGTGAAAAAACATGGCATATGCATAACTAGGAATGTGGAGGCGGTGAAAGACATGGAAAAAATAGACGTGGTGGAGATGGAGGAACACCTTCGGCCAAGAAAGGTGGATGACATAAAGAATGAGGTAAAGCCCCTGCTGAAAAGCGGGAGCGTGATATTGCTCACAGATCTGGAATATCTTCTGAAGGGGAACACCATAGAGGAGATAAAGGATTTTGTGAACTGGTTGAACAGACTTGCTCTCACAAGAAACGCCAAACTCATTCTTTCGGCGAACCTCAAAAAGGTGGGAAAGGACGAGAAGAAAATGCTCCAGGAACTCATAACCAACATACATCTGGATGTCGTCTCTGACTCCATATCCAACTATCTCAGGAGGAAAATAATAGAACTTCTGTCAACCGGCGAGAAATATCCCTTCACCAAGATAGCCCAGGAACTCGGAATAGAGGAAAATCCAAAACTCAGCTTTCATCTGAAGAAATTGAAGGATGACGGAGTGCTTGAGCAGGATGATGAGAAACGCTACTATCTTTCAAAAATGGGGAGGGAGATAGCGGAACTCATAAATGACATAAAGAAGGCGAGGTTGAAGGGCGGAAAAATAATGTGGATGCCTGTAGAGGAATGATACCAAGAAAAATAAAATAATGGCACCGCATTTATTCTCATGTTTGAGCGCGAGCATGGCATCATTGTGGCATGTGATGTTGACGACATGGATGCATTAAAGAAACTGGTGGATGCCACCTCTGGTATTGAAGGGGTCGTTGGATACAAAATAGGGGCAAATCTCGCTCTTCAGTATGGTTTGAAAAATATAATGGAGGAGGTGGATTTCTCTCTGCCGGTAATATATGACCATCAGAAGGCGGGCACCGATATACCAAGAATGGGTGAAAAATTTGCCAGAGCATGTAAAAAGGCGGGGATGAAGGGTGTGATAATATTCCCCCAGGCGGGGCCGGAGAGCGAGAAGGCATTCATAGATGCCATCTTCGCCAATGAAATGGTGCCCATGGTTGGGGGCGAGATGACACACGCCGCCTATCTTGCTGAGGAGGGCGGATTTTTAATGGATGATGCCCCTGCTAGAATATATGAAATAGCAGCCAAGAAGAATGTGGAGTATTTCATTCTCCCGGGCAATAGAGAGGAGGCCATGAAGAAATATCATTTAATGCTCACCAGCATGATTAACGAACCGAAATACTGCATGCCGGGCATAGGAACTCAGGGTGGAAGTGTGACAAAAGCATTTTCTATTTTGCGGGGCTGCCCTGCCTATGCCATCATCGGTTCTGCCATTTACAAAAGCAAGGATATGGCAGAGGCGGCAAAGGATTTTGCAAGGGAGGCGATGGAATTTGAATGAGAGAGAAATTTTTGTGGAGTTGTATAGAAAAGGATTGATAAGAACGTTAAAACATAAACCGGAGGGATGGCGTTTGCTATCTGGAATATGGAGCCCCTTCTACATTCAGCTCCGTCTGCTGCCTTCCCACCCTTCTCTAATGAATGAAATTGGCATTCTTCTTGGAGAAAGGATAAAGGGGTATGGAAATAAGTTGCTGGGCATAGCAATGGCTGGCGTACCTATAGCCACATCCATAGCCATAAATCATAACATGCCGCTGTGCTACACAAGAAAACTTGCAGGCGTTAAAAGCGTGGAAGCGTTGCAGGAATATGCCAGTCAATATGGAGAGCATTCCCTGGTGGAGGGGGAGATTGATGACGGCGATAAATTCATTGCCATAGATGATATAGTGACGAGGTTTGATAGTAAACTTGTTGCCATAAAACAGCTGGAAATGGAGGCAGAGAGGAAAGGAAAGGAGATAGAGTGCAGTCATGTGGCCGTCGTCATAGACAGACAGCAGGGGGCGGAGGAGATAGCAAGGCAACATGGAATTAAACTGCATGCTCTCATAAAATTCAAGGAGGCCATGGGATGGTTGAGGGATGAGATGGCAGAGGATGAATACGAAACGATAATGGATTACCTTGAGGAGCCGGAGAAGTATCAGAAGGGAATGGAAAATATTTAAATGGGAACAATTTATCTAAAAGAGAATGACAGTAAATGCAGCAAATAATTTTAGTGATGGCGCATTGAAAACCCATAAGTTAACAAGAAGTGATATCGAGGGCATTCTTAAAAAAGCTGCTGATTTGATTAGGACGAGAGTTGACTACAAATTCATTTTGATTTTGCTCTTCCTCAAAAGAATAAGTGATAAGTGGGAAATGGAATATCAGCAGGCATATGAAGAAGCCATAAGAGATGGATTGAATGAGGAGGAGGCAAAGCAGGAAGCAAAAAATGAAGTGTGGCATACTTTCAACTTGCCAGAGGAATTTTTATGGGAAAATATAAGAAAGAATGTTGCCACTCTACCAGAAACATTATCCAAAGCGTTAAAGAAAATTGCAGAACTGAATCCAGATTTGCAGAATGTTGTGGACAGCGTTGATTTTATTCAGTTTACTTCAAACAGGGAAAATCTGGAAATTTTACGTCAGCTCATTGAGTTATTCAGTGAGAAAAAATTAAGCCATGTCTCGCCTGATATTTTAGGCGACGCATATGAATGGATCCTTCGTTATTTTGCCCCGCAAAAGGCAAAGGAGGGAGAGGTATATACACCAAGAGAGGTAATAAAATTAATGGTGGAAATTCTGGATCCAAAGCCTAATGAGGCGGTTTACGATCCTGCCTGTGGTTCAGGAGGTATGCTTATTGTTTCCTATGAGCATGTGCTGGAAAAATTTGGAGAGGAAGTAGAGAAATTATTTTTATATGGGCAGGAGGCAAATTTAACTACCTATGCTCTCTGCAAAATGAATCTTTACATTCATGATATAATGAATCATAACATTTCTCACGGCGACACTCTTCGCTTTCCAAAATTTAAGGAAGAAAGATTTGATGTATGCATAACAAATCCTCCATGGAATCAGGATGGATATGATGAGGCGACGCTTAAAAAAGGTGAGATGTGGAAGCAGCGCTTTAAATATGGTTTTACTCCAAAGCAATCAGCAGATTGGGCATGGATTCAACACATGCTTTATTTCGCCAAAGAAAATGGCAGGATAGGCATAGTTATAGACAATGGCTGCCTTTTCAGAGGTGGAAAAGAAAAGGCAATAAG
>JAGGZK010000002.1 GCA_021162065.1 Thermoplasmata archaeon | reverse complement strand
CCATCATTATTTGTATCTGGGTTACCAGGGTCAAAATTAAACAGGGTGCTATATGTTTCCTGATGGCGTTGGGCATAATCATATATGCTTCCTCTTCCTATGAATGGTGGAGTATAATGGAATATGCCCCAGGATGTATAAACATCGCCTGTTTCATACGATGGTTCTGCATCATATACAGGATTATCTCCCGGAACATCTATAACAAATTTATTCTCGCTTTCATTGTAATACACCGCATAGCCTTCTGCCGTGCTGGCCACTCTGACATATGAGGGGTATGTTAATACATTATCGCTTATGAGACTTCCAGAAAAACTCCTTGCAGTTAAATGGCTTGCTGTTATATTTGTGGCTGCCGCCACCCATGCAGTATAGCATGCTGTGTAGTCTATCTCATATCCCCCCTCATAGTTAACTGAGATATTCTCATCTGTGTAAAAAGCATGTCCTGTAACTATCCTGCTCACAGGATGACCATCATGTATGTAATTTGCATATGTATATTGTGTTTCATTTAAGGTATAATAACTTCCATTTGGAAGAATGCAAGTTGTCGAGGAATACTCTATTGATGGCACATATTCCAGATATCCCTTTTTCAATATTCTATAATGATATGTTACATTTATTATGCTCCCTAAATCGTAAACTTGGCAATGAGTTTCTCCAGGGCCAAATTGCCATGTCATCTTGAAATTTGGGTCGGAATGCATATAATAATTTACAACAATGTAATCATTTGGCCCAATATTAATAGTAAGATTGACCCATCCATTTTCAAAATCATCTGGAGCCGGAGTCCATGTATATTCATAGGAGTTTAATAATCTTTCTTTCCATATCCACATATTTGCCCACACATCTGGAATATTTTTAGCTAAAGATTTTAAATCAAATTCTCTTTTTCTACTGGGAGTACCGCTAAATTTTTCATTTATATCTTTTCCACCATTAAGGTCAACAGCATTTGTTCTAAAATTAACAAGATGATTCTCTAGGCTATCTATCAATCCATCATTATCTGTATCCGGATTGAAGGGATCTGTGCGTTTTGAAAATTCATCTCCATCTAGCAATCCATCATTATCGCAATCTGGGTTTAACGGATCTGTTTCTCCATAATCAACAACACCATTCTTATTTGCGTCTTCCTGGCCATCTGATAGACCATCTCCATCAGTGTCGCTGCTGTTGGCATCATATCCATATTTATATTCCCAGTAATCTAAAATGCCATCATTATCTGTATCATTCTTGAGAGGATCAGAACGACAATATGTCAATCCATTGGATGTTTCAACTGGCCATCCAAAAATTTCGGTTCCATCCGATAATCCATCACCATCAGTATCCGGATTGGAAGGATCGCTGATTGCAGTAAAATAACCTAAACTCACATATCTTACCTCTCTTCCATCGAAAAGGCCATCACCATCAGTATCAACACTATCCGGATTTGAGGTGAGTCGTCCTATGTTGCTATTGAAACCATGCACCTCCGAATAATCACTTATCCCGTCTCCATCACCATCTCTCATCACAGGGCGCCACGGTTTATTTCCATTGGCAAATTCCTCTCCATCTAAAAGATAATCATTATCACTGTCATAATCCAGCATATTTATTTTTCCATCATGATCGGTATCATTAAACGGAGTCTGCCTTCCTCTATTGACTGTTTTAGGACCCCAAGCAGTCCATACTTCCCATGAAGTTGTAACATTGTAATACTCATCTCCATCTTTTACTCCATCTCCATCACTATCATTATCCAAAGGAGAGATTAAACCATCATTATCCACATCCTCTGTGAAATTTTCCTCTCCATCAAGCAAGCCATCATTATCGCTATCTGGATTATTTGCATCTATTCCATGCTCTACTTCATATTTATCCTTCATTCCATCATTGTCTGTATCATCGCTTACGGGCGATGTCCCATTTTCATATTCCTGCATGTTTGTTAAGCCATCGTTATCAGGATCGCCATTTGCTCCATTATCACCATTGCTGTTTAAAGCATCTAAGCCATACCATGCTTCCCATCCATCGGGCAGGCCATCCCCATCGGTATCATTACTATTCGGATCTGTCTCCCCCACATCTACAGCACCGTTACAGTTCAAATCCTCTCCTTCCCATGCCTGCTTTACTCCATCCATCCTGCTGTAATTTATTCCCCAGTAATTGCCGTGCACCTCATAACTCCAGCCGTCTATCCATCCATCTGGAAGACCATCGTTATCTGTATCATAATAGTCGGGATCTGTGATGGTTGATGGATCGGAGTCATCATAGGAGGAATTGGAATAATTCGTGAATCCGTTTTCAACGCTGTCATATAGGCCATCGCCATCGCTATCGTATGATGTAAAAAGATTTTTCACATCCAGGAAGGTGTAGTATATCTCATCATTTCCATCCTTCTTGTTGACCCATACCACGTGCATCCATTCATTGATGCTGTCATATATTCCCACGGGATGGGATGAGGTGTTGGCGATTCTATATTCATCATACCACCCGCTGTCATACATCTTGTAGTATATGCTCCCGTTCTGTGCCCATACAAAGTATATGCTTCCATTCTTTGCAAACATGCTTCCCTCGGTTGCATTCCCTCCTGTGGTTATTTGAATGGGAGAGGAAAGAAGATTTCCCTCCCTGTCTATATCCACAAAATACAGATTTCCATCGCTGCCGTCCCTCCACATGACAAATATTCCATCCTCCGCAACAATTTTGGGAGTAAGGCATGTTCCGGCAACAAGCAGAATATCCCCGCTCCAAGTTTCTGTGGTAACATTGTAGAACTTGTAGTAAAGTCCCTCGTCCGTGCCATATCCTTCCCATACCACATATATGTTGCCTTCCTCATCCATGGCCGATGAGGGATTCATCGCATGTTTGGTTGTAAGCTGTTCATTGCCATTCCATCCAGCATGGAACTGGGCATATGCAATCATTCCAGAAATTAATAACACAACAAAAAATAGGGCTAATTTCCACTTTTTTCCCACATTCGTCACCTCGTATTAATATGATTAAACAAAACAGATTAATAAACCTTTCAGTAAACTTGAACAATTGTGAATTTTAATGCAAACCGAGTGTTCCCCTGCCTTCATTATTTTCCACTCCAGCAACATTTTTTATATTCACATTCCATTTAGTTTAGAGATGCGCTACTCCACCATTTATGAGGGAGGAAAGGCACTGGACGAGAAGATTATAAAAAAATTGCTGGAGATTTTTCCAGATGGACTTTCAACAAAAGAAGAGGATAAAATCATTTACTCCCGCGACTACTGGCCCATTGCCCTGAGATGGTTTCTTGATAAAAAATTACCTGCTTTGCCCCAAGCCATAGTTTGGCCAGAAAGCAAAGAACAAATTGCTTCCCTCATTCATCTTGCAAATGAGCATGGCATACCCATAATTCCCTACGGAGGTGGCTCGGGGGTGATGGGAGGCGCCGTGCCAATCCATGGCGGCATAGTCGTGGACATGAAAAGAATGGATAAAATTGTGGAAGTGGAGGATGAGAATTTAACTGTGAGAGTTCAAACAGGCATAAATGGGATGAATCTCGAAAGAAAACTCAATCATCACGGCTATACTTTAGGGCATATCCCCCAGTCATTATACTGCTCCTCTCTTGGAGGATGGCTTGCATGTAAGGCAGCGGGCCAATTCTCCACCAAATATGGGAAAATAGAGGACATGGTTGTTGCGTTGCAGGCTGTTCTGGCGGATGGGAGCGTAATTGAATCAAGAGAGGTGCCGCGCTCCTCTACTGGCCCAGAGGTGGAGAAACTTTTGATAGGGAGTGAAGGCATCTTGGGCATAATAACGGAGGCAACGCTGAAGATATGGCCCTATCCGGAAAAGAGGAAATGTCTCTCCTTCGCCTTTGAGAGCATGGAAGGTGCTCTGGAGGCGGTGAGGAAAATTTTGAGGAGGAATGTGTATCCGGCAGTGGTTCGCATATACGATGAAGAGGAAACGCTGCGCCATTTTTACGATGTGCAGGAGGCGGAGGGAAAATGCATGCTGATTCTGCTTATGGAGGGAGTAGAGGAGGTGGTGGAACTGGAGAGGAAGGTGGCGGAGAAGATATGTAAAATTAATGGCACTCCATGCGGGGAAAAGCCCGTGCATCACTGGCTGGAGACGAGATTTAATGTTAAAGAATCATCTGAATTTCTGCCCCGCGGTTTCATATTCGATACGGTTGAAATCTCTGCTCCATGGAAAAATTCCGCCATGCTTTATCATTCCATCATAAAGGCGCTGAAAAGCGTGAAGGGGATGGTTATCGCCTCTGCCCATGCCTCCCATTTCTACCCGCAGGGTGTATGCTTCTATTTCACCTTTGGCGGGATACCTCCGAAGGGCATGGAAGCATACGATTTCTACATCTCCGCCTGGGATGCTATAATGGATGAATGCATTAAAAATAAGGCATCCATAAGTCATCATCATGGCATAGGCATAACAAGGAAAAAATGGCTGGCGAAAGAGATGGGGGAAAGGATGAAAATGTTGAAGAAGATAAAGGAGGCAATAGATCCAAATAACATAATGAATCCTGGCAAATTGGTGGTGGAGGATGAGTAAAAAGAATGCATGGGTGATGAAGGCATTGCATGAATTGCCACTGGCGATGAAGGCAAAGGCCATGAAGCATTTTCTCCAGGGAAATAAAAAGTACATGAAGAAGGGCATCCAGGCAGATATGGATGCGATAATAAAATGCGCCACCTGCCCCAACATGTGCAAGTTCGACTGCCCGGTGCTGGAGGCGGAGAAAAATGAGGCGTTATCGCCGGCGGGCAAGGCAAGAATTGCCTACTTTCTGGAGAACGGATTGCTGGACAGCGATTATGCAAGAGAGATAATGTATGCCTGCTCGTCATGCGAGGCATGCAAGGAGCATTGTCCCTTTGATTTTTCTGTAGCAGATATACTGCGGGGCATGAGAAGGGATATGGTAATGGAAGGCAAAGTGCCGGAGAGAGTTGCCGAGTTAAAAAATGAGTTATTGGAAAAGCATGTAATGGGGGAGAGAAATTTTTCGGGAGATGGAAAAGGAAGCGTTATTTATTTTGCAGGATGCGTTGTGAATAATGAAAGGAAGGAGATAGGGGAGGCAATGATTAAAATTTTTGAGAATGTTGGGGAAAAATATGCCATTATGGAGGAGGAGTGGTGCTGTGGCTACCCGCTGTATAACATGGGTTTTATGGAGGAGTTCAAGGAGTTTGCCATAAGAAACGCAAGGAAATTCAATGAAAGCGGGGCGGAAAAGATTGTGTGCAGCTGCCCCACCTGCGCCCATGTTTTTACCAACATTTATCCAGAAATGGGGATAAGAATAAAGCCAGAGATTGTTCATTCCTCCTCATACATTCTTCATCTGATAAGGGAAGGTAAGATTTCTTTAGAAGAGAATAAAATGAGTGTCGTCTATCATGACCCATGCACACTGGCAAGAAAACTTGAGGTGGACGATGCAAGGAATGTAATAAAAAGCATTCCAGGAATTGAGTTAAGGGAAGCGATGCTTCATGGGAAAGAAACAAGATGCTGCGGGAATGGAGGGCAAATGGCAAGGATACATGAAAGTATTTCCATAAAAATGGCGGAGAAGAGAAAGGAGGATTTGAAAGAGATTATGGCAGATGCAGTGGTGAGTGCCTGCCCTTCATGCAAAACGGCTCTGATGGAAGGAAGATTTTATGATCTGGCTGAGTTGGTGGTGGAGAGCATGATAAAATGATGGGCAAGGTGGAAAAAAAGGTGGAGAAATATGCCAGAAAGAGAGGATGGAATGTAGGGGCAAGGATGGAGGAGGGCATTTTATATCTGGAAGGCAAAGTGCCCTCATACAGGGAATATGTTGAAATCGGGAGATTTGCGGGAAAGCAGCATGTTGAAGGGGTAGTGAACAATCTGGAATATGAAGGAAAGAAAAGGAGGGAAAGAAAAGAGGGAAAGAGGGAAATCATAGATGAGGCGGATGTTGTTATAATAGGAGGCGGGGTTACAGGTTGCGCCATAGCAAGGGAGCTGGCAAAATATAAACTCAGCATCATTCTGGTGGAGAAGGCAGAGGATGTAGCCTGCGGGACGACGAAAGCCAACAATGCCATGGTTCATACTGGCATAGGGGAAAAGATGGGAACGTTAAAGCAGAAATTATGCGTGGAGGGCCATAAAATGTATGAGAAACTGGCTGAAGAGCTGCATTTTCCCTATGAGAAAAACGGCATGTGGATTATTCTCACCAGAGATTCCTTTAGAGATATGCCTCTGCCCTCCTTCCTGGGGAATCTCATCGCCCGCTTCATCATTCCCCGAATAATCCTTCACAGGGCAAGGAAACTGGGCATTCCAATGTATATGGTAAAGAGGAAGGAGCTGCTCAAGGAAGAGCCAAATGTTACCCCAAAGGCTCTGGTAGCTATATATTCCCCCACCTATGGAGTAACATCTCCATATCTCTTCACCATAGCACTGGCGGAGAACGCCATGGATAATGGAGTCAAAATAATGCTTGACACGGAAGTGGTGGACATTGTTGTGGAAAATGGCATGGCAAAGGAAGTGGTTACCAATAAAGGAACAATAAAAGCAAAATATGTCATCAACGCCGCCGGGCTTTATGCGGATGAGGTGGCTGAGATGGCGGGAGCGAGGGAATATACAATCCATCCAAAGAAGGGTTCCACGCTCCTATTTGACAGGGAATATGGTGAGTACATAAAGCACTCCATGTCTTTGCTGAAATTTCCCAGGCTGGAGCACTATAAGGGAGGAGGGGCGATGCTCACCTTTGAGAGAAATATTCAACTGGGCCCAACCATAATGGAGGTGGAGGACAGAGAGGATACATCTGTAACAAAAGAGGAGATGGAGCAGATATTCCGCCATTTCTCTCTTCTGCTGCCAGAATTGCCGAGAAAGGGAGTCATCGCCTACTTTGCCGGCTTGAGGGCGGCCACCTTCACTGAGGACTTCATAATTAGGGCGGCAAAGAAAGTAAAGAATTTTATACACGTGGCTGGCATTCAGTCTCCCGGTTTAGCGGCGGCGCCTGCAGTGGCGAAGATGGTGGTGGAGATACTGCAAGAGCAGGGGCTTGAAATGGTGGAAAAGAAGGATTTCAATCCGAGGAGGGAAGGAAAGATTGTTATGCGTGAGTTAAGCATTGAGGAAAGGAAGAGAATGGTGATGGCTAATCCGCTCTATGGCAGAGTGATATGCAGATGCGAATATGTTACCGAAGGCGAGATAGTGGATGCCATTCATGGCAGGCTGGGGGCAAGAAATATGGATGCCATAAAGAGGAGGACAAGGGCGGGTATGGGCAGATGCCAGGGGAGTTTCTGCCTTCCTCATGTGGCGAAAATTCTGGCGAGGGAAACGGGTATGCCAGTAGAGGAGATAATGAAAGACGGCAATGGCTCTAATATGTTCATAGGAAAGGCAAAATGTCTCCTGGAGGAGGAAAATGAAAACTGATGTTGCCGTCATAGGAGGAGGACCTGCTGGGTTGGCAGCTGCTATGGAAGCGGCAAAGCATGCAGAGGTAACGCTTATAGAGAGGGGAGAAGAGTTGGGAGGCATACTTCAGCAGTGCATTCATCCTGGCTTTGGAAATTTTGTTCTGGGCAAGATGCTCACAGGCCCGGAGTATGCGGAGCATTTCATAGAGAAAATGGAAGGAGTCAACATAATGCTCAACACCACGGTGCTTGAGCTCAGAGAAGATAAAAGCATGCTGCTGAGTAGTTCTGATGGAATTTTCGAGTTGAAGGCAAAGTCGATTGTTTTAGCCATGGGGTGTAGAGAAAGAACAAGAACGCAGATATTTATCCCAGGAACAAGACCCGCAGGCATCTATACTGCCGGAACAGCCCAGCGTCTTATCAACATCGAGGGAATAATGCCCGGAAGGAAAGCAGTTATACTTGGCTCCGGAGATGTTGGCTTAATAATGGCACGCCGTTTAACTCTGGAAGGGGCAGAGGTGGAGGGGGTTTATGAAATAATGCCGAAGCCGGGAGGGTTGACAAGAAACATTGTCCAGTGTTTGCATGATTTTGATATTCCTTTGCATCTCAGCCATACAGTGGTGGATATTGTGGGGAAAAAGAGGGTGGAAGGCGTAGTGGTTGCAAGGGTGGATGAGAATTTCAGGGCAATTAAAGGAACGGAAAGATTTGTCCCCTGCGATACCCTGATACTTGCTGTCGGCTTAATTCCGGAGAATGAACTTACTAGAATGGTGAAAGCGGAGATGGATGAAGTAACACATGGGCCTATAGTGGATGAAGGGATGGAGACAAGCGTGGATGGTATATTTGCATGTGGTAATGTCGTCCATGTCCATGATCTGGTGGATGATGTAACCTTATCCGCCATAACCGCCGGCAGGGAGGCGGCAAAATATGTGAAGAATGGAAAGGTAAAGAGGAAAAAAATAAGGGTGAGGGCAGGGGAAAACGTGAGATATGTTGTTCCTCAAATTATAAATGGAAGAAACGTGGAGGAGGTAACCTTTTATTTCAGGGTGAAGAGGGAAATGAAAAATGTTGTGGTGAGAGTAATCGTGGATGAAAACGTGGTGAAGGAAAAGAGGGAGATGGTTGTGAGGCCGCCAGAGATGGTCAAAATTGCGACAGATGCAAATCTATTAAAAAAAGCGGGTAGCATAACCATAGAGGTGGTGGAAGTTGCGTAAATTCATATGCATTCAGTGCCCCATGGGATGCGAGATAAGGGTTAGTGAGGACGGTACAAAAATAGAGGGAAATAATTGTCCGAGGGGAAAGGAATATGTCATCCAAGAGATGACCTCGCCGAAGAGGGTGCTAACCACCACCGTTTTTATAGAAAAAGGGTTGCATCCAATGCTGCCTGTAAGGAGCGATGGCGAGTTGCCAAAAGAATTGCTCGGGAAATGCATGAAAATTCTTGCAGGTGTAAAAGTCAAAGCGCCTGTGAAGAGGGGAGATGTGATATATGAGAATATACTGGGCACAGGTGTGAATATTGTGGCATCAAGAAGTATGGAGGAAAAATGAAGAAGTATATCATGGCCATAGATGACGGGACAACGGGCATAAGGGCGTTGATATTTGATGAAGATGCCAATCTTGTTTCAAGAGCATATCGTGCCGTTGATCAAATTTTTCCAAGGCCGGGGTGGTGCGAACAGGATGCCATGGAAGTATGGAAGAAATGCGTGGAGGTGATGAAGAAGGCATTGAGTTCAGCAGATATAGATGCAAAAAGTATAGAGGCTGTGGGCATAACAACGCAGCGCTCCACCAATCTGATGTGGGATGAAGATGGCAAGCCAGTCTACAACGCCATCACCTGGCATGATACAAGAACGGCGGAGATGTGCAACAAGATGAACAGAGATAGAAAAATGATGGCCATGAGAGGGATAGGAAAGATATTCAAGGGTTTGTCTCACATGGCTCCTTCCATGAGAAGAAGGGTGGCGACTGCCCGCCTTATCACGGCAGCAGACATATCCTTCACTCCCGTTCCTTCTCTTCCAAAGGTGAGATGGGTTCTGGACAATGTGGAGGGGGCAAGGAAGAAGGCGGAGAAAGGGCAACTAATGTTTGGAACCATGGATACCTGGCTTTTATGGAATTTAACGGGTGGAAGGCAGCATGCCACAGATTTCTCCAATGTGAGTGCCACCAGCATGTACGACACCTTCAAACTCCAGTGGAGTTCCATCTTTCTTGATATATTCGATATTCCCGAGGAAATTCTGCCGGAGGTGAGGGAAACGGCGGGCGATTATGGGGTCATGGATAAAAACATTCTTGGAGAGGAGATACCCATAACAAGCATGGTGGCAGACCAGCAGTCATCTTTATTTGCCCAAGGATGCTTCAATGAAGGAGAGATAAAATGCACCCATGGAACAGGCAGTTTTATGGACATGAATGTTGGAGATAAGCCGGCAGCATCAGTACATCGCCTTCTTCCCATGATTGCCTGGCGCATCAATAAAAAAACCCACTATCTTCTGGAAGGAATGATAAATACCACAGGGGCAGCGGTGGAATGGCTGAAGGAAAATTTTGGAGTGATAGATAGCGTGGAGGAGAGTGAGAAAATCGCCTTCTCCACTGAAGCAGAGGGCGTTTATTTCGTTCCTGCCTTTACTGGCCTATCCTCTCCCTACTGGGATGCCCATGCCAGCGGTGTCGTCATAGGGCTGTGCAGGAGGACAAGGAAAGAGCATATAGTGAGGGCGGTTCTTGAAGGCATAGTTTACAGATGCAGGGATGTGGTGGAGGCAATGCAAACAGATGCGGGAGTGGAGATAAAGAGCATAAAGGCGGATGGGGGGGCAAGCAGGAATAACTTTCTTCTGCAGTTCATGGCGGACATGCTTAACGTAAAGGTGGAAAGACCTAAAATGCTGGATGCCACAGGTTTAGGGGCGGCGTTTCTTGCCGGGATAGCCAGAGATTACTGGAAGGAGGATGAATTACTGGAGAAAAGGAAGGTGGATAAAGTTTTTGAGCCAAAAATGGATGAGGAGAAAAGAGAAAGGCTTTACAATGGATGGAAGAAGGCGGTGGAGAGGGCACTTAAGTGGCATTCCCCCGCATGTTGATGTAGAAATAAAAGGAATGAATGGGGGCTGTTTCTGTTGTATTTCCTCTCGTGCATCAGTAAAGCAGCATTATATCAATGATGGAATGGCAGTATTCTTTTATCCCATTCCAGAAAATGGGGGGTCACCGAGAAATTTGTGATTCTCCACCTCCATTTCCGTAGAGAAAATAAGGAGACACATAGGAAAAGCGAGAAAAATATTTGATGAAAAGATCTATGAGGAATATAGGCGATGCTATATGAATATCCGGTGAATTGGAGACAAAAAAGATTGTTATTTACTAGGTATAAGAAAAATTCATGGGATGAAACACATAATTGTCATGGCTATTGTTCATAATATAAACACTTACATGGCAATTTCTTTATTCATTCTGATTTTTCAGCATCCCAGAAAATTTGGGTAGATTAAAATATCTTTTACCCATATTATTCCATGATAGGGCTGCTCATACTTTTTCTTTCCGCCTTTCTGCCCCCTTTAATTTATGTCGTGTGGATAAGAAATACGGAGAAATATGAGAGGGAGCCATGGCATGCCATCTTCCTTGCCTTTCTCTGGGGAGCAACCATAGCCGTGGTGATGTCCCTCATCCTGGAAATCATCTTCGATGTTTCCCTTTACATGTCCATAGGAGATTACAACATAACCGCCTTTCTCATGGTTGTTATAGTTGCCCCGGTGGTGGAGGAATTCAGCAAACCTCTTGCCCTTGGATTGAAGAGAGTGAGGAAGGAAATAAATGAACTGGAAGATGGAATGATTTATGGCGCAGCCGCCGGTCTGGGCTTTTCAGCCACGGAAAATTTGTTCTATGAAGCAGGCTTCCTTTCAGAAGGGTTGATGCTCTTTCTCCTCTTCGTGGCGATAAGAACCATAGGAGGATGTTTGCTACATGCCTCAGCCACTGCCTTAACAGGATATGGCTACGGAAGGAAAATCATGGGGGACAAGGAAGGCTATCTCCTTCACTACTTCGGCCTCGCCATCTCGGTGCATGCATTCTACAATTTCCTTGCCTCTTTAGAACTTGCAGGAGGAATTGTGAGCATTGTTCTTGCCCTCTCCTTCGCCATGCTCTGCATAAGATATATAAGAAAAAGGATAAGGAAGATGGATGAGGAGGGCAAAATTAGAAATTAAAGCAGATTAGCAATGGTTTTGTTATCTTTATTTGCCACATGGACAGGTATTTGGTGATTTCCAAAATTTGTCTTTCATCAACTCATAATGTTTTTAATAGCCATATGTACAAGAGAATAGTGAAAAACAAAAATAAAGAGATTTTGCTATAACTGGAAATTGGTTTGTTATACGAATAAAAATTTCGCATATTTTATGTTGTCCGAAATTCACTCCGCCCCGCTAAAAGGATTTAAAAAGAATAATCTTACTTATTGGAAGTATGGTTAAAATATATGAAACAAAAGCAAGAAGCATAATACATAAAACCAAAATCCCTAGTGCTGATTGGGGCATTAACTATTATCGTGGTTGCACTCATGGATGTATTTATTGTTATTTGAAATTTATTTGTAGATGGAGAAAACAAAAAGAAAAATGGGGAGAATTTGTTGATGTAAAAATGAATGCACCGGAATTGGTTGCCAAGGAAAGTAAGGGCAAAAGGAGAACGGCTATTTTATGCACGACTGGAGATCCTTATCAACCAATTGATAAAAAATACCAATTAACAAGGAAAGTTCTTCAAAACATGAATCCAAATTTGAAAACATTAATTCTGACAAAATCTGATTTGATCACAAGAGATATGGATTTATTTAAACGCTTCAAAAACATAGAATTAGGTTTGACCATAACAACTTTAGATGAAAATATTAAAAAAGTATTTGAACCGTTTTCTCCAAGTTCAAATGCAAGATTGGAAGCCTTAAAAAATTTGAAACAGGAAGGATTTTACACCTATGTTTTTGTCGGCCCGATACTTCCATACTTAACTGACTTAGAGGAGATTTTTAGAGAAGTTTCTCCATTTGTTAACCATTTATCCTTTGAAGATTTGAGTCTGAGTCCATGCAGAAAAGAAGTTTTTGAAGCAATAAAAAAGAATTTTCCTGAATTGGAAGATAAATACAAAAATTTATCTAAGGAATTTTGGATTAAAAAGGAAAAGGAAATTAAAAAATTGGGTGAAAAGCATAATAAACAGGTCAGGATTTACTTTAAACATACAGGAACTCTAAAGTTCAAATAGGCGGGGCTTCGTGAACTCTCCGCTTCGGTACTGATGCACTCGGACAATAAGCGGGTATCTGGCTTCGATACTTCATGCTTCCGCCCAAATCCTTGCTTCGCTTATGACTTCAGATGCCCACCAAACGTTAAGTGAAATACTCAAATCCGCTTTTATTATGCTTTCTCATTGATTAAATGATTAATCACACATTCAGATATATCAGTAGCATATTCCCCAGTCCTCCTGATACTCTCTGCAATATAACCAATCGATATTGCTATTGCACCTTTCTGTTGCAATGCTATTGTGTTGATTTTTTCACATAGAGATACAAGCTCTGTTAATGAATCAATGTTCTTATTGGCTGATTTCATATCTCTTTCAGTAAATGACTCCATACTTTTATCAAAAATCTCTAATGCAAGATTGCTAGCTGCTTCAATTGTTTCAATAATTTTCTTGTCTACTTTCTCATCTATAAAATTCAGGATATTTTTTGCTATCCTAACTGCATGGTCCCCAATACGCTCTATAACTCTGCTTATTAGAAAATAGTTTGCCACCTTCTCTGTTGTGATGCTCATCTTTCTAGCAAGGTTTACATCTTTTGACACTATGTTGTGCTGACGTGCTATCAGCCAGTGTAATCTATCTACATCATTATCTCTAGATAAAATATCTTCAGCCAATGTTTTATCTCTGTTCTTTAATATGCTAACAGCATCCTTGTGCAT
>JAGGZK010000050.1 GCA_021162065.1 Thermoplasmata archaeon | reverse complement strand
TTGAAGGAAATGATGCAATTGTGTGCATTATCCATATCTATTCCATCACAATTTTTTGTGATGTTGTTGTGGGAAATTATATGGTTGTTGCCACGCATTTGCACACCATTTCCCCCATTTTCTACCATAAGATTTCTGGTTAAGGTGATATTGAAGGTATTATCATGCGTATAAACGCCTATCCCTCCACTTTTTGTTATTGTGTTGTTTCTTATCATTGTATTGGAGGAATGTATCTCTATTCCCAATCCCGCATATTCAACAACGTTGTTCTCTATGGTAATGAAATCCACTTCTTTTGTTTCAATTCCATAAAGCCCTCCTCTGATAATAAGGTTCAACAAAGTGCAGTTATTTGCCTCTATCAAAACCGTTGTTCCCTCCTCATTTCCTCCCCCATCTATTATTGGCCCCTCTCCATTTTGTTCTATACCAATCAGAGAGATGCTTTTGTTTATAACAATGCTTTCATTATAATTACCGGGATAAACATAGATGGTATAGCCATTGCTGGCAGCATTTATTGCCTCCTGTATGGTTGTGTAATTGCCTTCGCCATTTCCTCCAACATATATGATGCCTTCTCCATCGCCTTTGCCTTCATTCAAAGAAATTTTGTTTCCATTTATGGATGAAAATGGAATGAATAAAAGAATTGCAACCATCGCTGCAATAATTTTTTTCATGGTTTTATATCACCTCCATTTTTAAATTTATTTTGGCAAAGGAAAGAGGAGGGAGGTTAGGTTAAATAGGTGTATTGCTGGGAATCGGAATTTGTGGACGATGAATCATTGCTGACATAGAAATGCCATACAGGTCCTGTTGCAGTCAGTTCACCATCACCTGCAACAACCTTCCAGTAATAGGTAGTTCCCACCTGAAGATTGACTGAATAATATACTGTTGTTGCAGTTGTGGTTGCTATTAAATTATCCGGTGTATCATCGCCTCCTTCAAAGTAAACTTTGTATGTCACCGTATCTCCATCGGGGTCTCCTCCACTCCAGCTGAGTTTGAGAGTGTAGGTATATGTTGCATCCTGTGACTCAGATGATTGCGTGGATATGTCTGTTGCTGTGCTATCTACAGATGCAGTTACAGATTCCGTGGTGAGTTGTAATTCCTGTGTTAATTGTTGCTGAGAGACGGGTCCGGAATTTAAATCCCCTGATGTGTCATCGTTGGTGCTGTCTGAGGAATCATCGTTATTGCTCACTATTATGGTTTCACCGTTTGCAGGGGATGGATTGGATGGTGTATATGGGGCATGGTTGGAGTCTATTTCGGTTGTAAATCTCCATGCAGGTCCTTCAGTTGTTGCACCGTAGATATCTTTTGCAATCACCTTCCACTCATGGTCTGGTTGTATTTTTCGATTATTTATTAAAACTTTAAAATAATCTTTTACCACAATTTGGGGGTTGTCGAAAAAATGAGGAATTTTTAAATTTCAATACATCTTCTTACTCTATTGGCTTAAATCAGATTTTCACTCTAATTGTGAATTAATCGACAACCCCCACAATTTGAAAAAATTTATCTAATATGAAGAGTATATTCTATGATTAAAATGGAAGAGGGCTTTATCGTCTCCAACAAGATAAGAAAGGCAATATTTCTCGAGGTGGCATCCGGTGAGAAATCCCTTTCGAGAATCATGCGAAAGCATCACCTCATAGAGCATGCCGCCAGAAATGCCATTGAGGAGCTTGAGCAGCACGGCCTCATAGAGAAAAAGGAGGACGGCTATGAGCTGACGGAAGAGGGCATAAAGATTTTCAACAAACTGCGTGAACTGGAATCTCTCTGAGGATGAAAGGCATTGTTGCATCTGGCGTAGGAGAGGGGAAAAAATTCCTTTCAATGCCCGAATACAGGGAGCAATTCATAAAAAAATATGGCCTTGAGCCATATCCCGGCACCCTGAACCTTGAGGTGGGGAAAAACATAGTTTCTGATATAAGGAAAGCGGGTGGTGACATAATACATGGTTTCACAAAGGATGGAAGGGAATATGGAAATGTGCTGTGCATCCCCATCAACATTTTTGAGGAGAATTGCTTACTCATCCTGCCAGAGAAAAGCATTCATGGAGATATGGTGGAAATAGTGGCGGAGGAAAATTTAAGGAAAAAGTACCATATTCACGATGGCGCAGTTCTGAATATCGCCATTCTTCCCATGATAAAGAATTCCATCAAAAGGAAGATGTGGGCAGTTCCCACAAATGGAGATGGAAGGGGGGAAATCACCGTCTTTTATGACTCGCCCTCTGGCAAAAGAAGAGATGTATGCTTGGAGGAGGGAAAAAATGTGGAGAGGGGGTACAGAAAAACCTTTCCGGAAAGGGAGGTGGCATGCATTCTTTTTGATGCTGGGGAGAGGGAAGCCCTTGAAACCCTTCTCCATTTTGTTGAGGAGAACTGCCACGGAAAGATGTCTCCTCCGAGGCTGATAGCATATTCTTTACTGCATGAATGGCAGATTGAGGTGAAGACGAAGGAGAACTGACTATCTTCCAAGCGTTTCATCAAGGAATGTGCCCAGCACCCCACTCCTGCCGGAGGTCTGCCCCTGGTTCGGAAGATACGGCTGCAGGGCCATGGCCAGATTGTGGAGTGTCATTGATTGGAGTATCACCTTCCCGGGACCCTTCAGGGTTGTAAGGAATAGACCCTCTCCTCCGAAGAATATGGTCTTTATTCCCTTGACCATCTGAATGGTGTAGTCCACACCCGCATCCCATCCGACCACGCTTCCAGTATCCACTCTGACACTTTCTCCTTCCTTCAGATCAATCTCCACCATATCGCCGCAGGCATGAATGAACGCCATCCCCTTTCCGCTCAACTTCTCAAGAATGAATCCCTCCCCTCCGAAGAACATGGAGCCGAGGCGTTTCTGGAATGTTATGCTCAGCTCCACGCCATCTTCGGCGCACAGAAAGGCATCCTTCTGGACTATGAATTCCCTCCCGCTTTCTATCTCTATCGGTATTATAGTGCCGGGAGCATTACCTGCAAAGGATACATACCCATTTCCATTTTCAGGGGTGAACTCTGTGAGGAAAAAGGTTTCGCCCGCCAGTTTTCTTCCTATTCCCTTAAGAAGACCTCCCCTCGCCTTTGCCTCCATCTTCATGTTGGGGCTCATGTAAACCATGGAGCCCGCCTCTGCATAAACTCTTTCCCCCTTTTCTATATCAATTATCACCATCTGAAGATTGTTTCCAACAATTCTGTATTTCATAATCTCACCAGAAAATCATTTCAGTGAAGATTATAAAGTTTTTTAAATGATTCGGCCTTGGTTTTTAGATGCAACAGGGCAATTGATGGAAAAAATGCCATCATCCAGCGAAACCTTTATATATTATAAGAGTTTTACTACCACAAAGTTTAAAAATTTTGAGGTGAAAAATGAGGAAAAAGGCCGAAGTTGAGGAGATTGAGAAATGCCCTGAATGTGGTTCCACGCATCTTGTTCAGGATTATGAAAGGGGGGAACTGGTCTGCCAGGACTGCGGACTGGTGATAGATGACGAGTACATAGACCAGGGGCCGGAGTGGCGCGCCTTTGATCCGGAGCAGAGGGAGAAGAGAGCAAGAACTGGAGCACCTCTGGATTACACCGCAGCAGATAAGGGATTAAGCACAGTCATAGGATGGAAGAATAAGGATAGCTACGGCAAATCCATACCCACAAGAAACAGAGCCCAGCTCTACCGCCTTAGAAAATGGCAGAGAAGGATAAGGGTGGGAGGTACATCGGAAAGAAATCTCGCCTCTGCCCTGTCCGAACTCGACCGCATTTCCTCCAACATGTCCCTGCCCAGGAATGTAAGGGAAGCGGCGGCCATGGTCTACAGAAGGGCGGTTGAGAAGAATCTCATAAGAGGAAGGAGCATTGAAGGCGTGACAGCGGCGGCGGTATATGCGGCCTGCCGCCAGTGTGGAGTGCCCCGCACCTTAGATGAAATTGCGGAGTCATCCAAGGTGGACAGAAAGGAGATAGGAAGAACATACCGCTTTCTTGCCAGAGAGCTGACTCTGAAGTTGATGCCCACGTCCCCGCAGGATTATGTGGAGAGGTTCTGCAGCGAACTCTCGCTTAGCGAGGACACAAAAACAAAGGCGCTTGAGATACTTCGTCAGGCGGAGGAGAAGGAGCTCACATCCGGGAGAGGGCCGACTGGAGTGGCGGCTGCTGCCATCTACATAGCGTCCATTCTCTGCGGCGAGAGGAGGACACAGCGCGAGGTGGCGGATGTGGCGGGAGTTACGGAAGTAACCATAAGAAACAGGTATAAGGAGCTGGCGGAGGAACTCGATCTGGACATAGTGCTGTGATGACGAGATGGTATTCGGAGAGAAAGAGGGATCATTACTATAAGGAGGCAAAGCGCCAGGGATACAGGGCAAGGAGTGCATTCAAACTTCTCCAGATTCAGAAGAGATATGGAATTCTGAAGAAGGGAGGCGTGGTGATAGATTTAGGCGCATCCCCTGGGGGATGGAGTCAGATTGCCGCAAGATACGCCAGCATGGTCATAGCCGTTGACCTCCAGCCCATGAAGAGCATCGAAGGCGTGGTTTTCATTCAGGGAGACATGACGGAGGAGGAAACGCTTAACAAGATAAGGAGTTATGCCAGCGAGGTGGATGCGGTGATAAGCGATGCTTCCCCCAACATAAGCGGCAATTATACCATGGATCAGGCGAGGAGTGTATGGCTCTGCCAGAATGCTCTTAAAATAGCGAAGGAATTTCTGAGGGAAGGCGGAAACTTCCTCTGCAAGATTTTTGAGGGCGAGGACTATCCGGAATTTCTGCAGGAAGTGAGGCAAAACTTCAGAATGGTGAAGCCCCACGCTCCCCAGGCCAGCAGAAAGCAGAGTTCGGAGATATACATAGTGGCGAAGGGGTTCAGGAAGAAATATTGAGGCCAATAGAAATCTTCGCTATAGAGCTAAAAATATTTCACTCTGATGTTCCACCAGGTATTATGAGAAACTCAAATGTGAAAATAATGGGCAACGCTAAAGTTATTGAAAATTTTATATA
>JAGGZK010000061.1 GCA_021162065.1 Thermoplasmata archaeon | reverse complement strand
TTCTTTATTATTACCCATGTGAGATTAAACATATAATCATCAAAATCTTTTGTTATATTTTCCTCAATACTACTATCCCATGTTGTTTTATTTAAATATTGTAAAACATTATTTTCTGCCACCCTTACCCAAAAATTATTTTGTAATTCAACCATGTCTATTGTGTTATTTACACCTGCCAATGTTGTATTAATGATGTTGTCCCATGTTTCAAAAATATTTTTCCATTGATTTGTATATGTTGTAGCATTCACGTAATATATTGTTTTAGTTTCATCACTCTTATGTGAAATATATCCCAAATAATAGCCTAAACCGAAAGCCGTAGCACCAGCAATTACACCTAAAGCAATAGCCCCAATAACTGCATTACTTTCATATGGCATTGCAATTAACATCCCCGCTATCCCAACCGCCACCAAAACCGTAAACATTTTTTTTACGATTCATCAAATATTTATTACGGCAGTAAATATAAAGGATTAAAAAACGGAAAAATGAAAAGTTTATATATTTCCTCTCTCCCTTCCCTGTAATTTCTCAAAATAATACTTTAATGCTTCTTCAAAAATAGATGAAAATGTGAATCCTTCCTTAATTTTCATGATTCTTATCTTTATTGCTATGTCAGAAGGGATCCTGACTCTAAACTCCTCCTTTTCCTCACTCATCTTTTCCTCCTTTTTTTGGAATATTCCTTTTTACTAATCTCCTCCGGATCCAAACCGGCTTTCAAACATGCGTTATACCAGGCAGTAAACCAATTGCTGTAAAACAGCGTTTCATCGATCTTGTTTCCCATAAAATCATCCAATGTCGTCATTTTCCACCTCCCAGGAGATACGGAGAAAGAAGCCACCAGATTGGAAGCCAGTAAACCATTGAGAGATAGGCAATTGCCACTAAATGGTTTATCATGGTGGCACCTCCGGCGTGGCTTTAAAAATCTCGTTCGCCTTCTTCATTGCCCTGTTTTTATGGATCTCCATTTCCCTGTTCACCATAGCTGGGAATTTCTCCAGCATGTGTTTGGCGAAGGGTGGATCCAGACGTCCGTTTATCTGCTGGAGGAGAAATGCCTCAAATACGCCTATTTCCTCCAGAATGTAGTTTATGTGTGTCCTGGAAAATTGGTGGATCTTCAGCAGAACCTCTATCTCCGCTTTGAACTCATCGAACTTCGATATGACTTTATCCGGCAGGGATGTGCCGTTATTGGACAGCAGATAGTTTATCACCCTGGATGTCGTCCATTTGCCTCCCTTCGTTTTCTGGAGATACTCTTTCAGGTGCTTTATCTTCTCACCCGCTTCCTTATCCACTCTCAGAAATTCATATTGCTTCATGGCTCATCCCCCTTCAACATCTCCTCCAATCTTTTTAGTTTCAATTGTCTAAACTCCGAATATTGAATCTCAGCATAAGCATCTGTTATAAATATCATTTTCAGCTGTTCCAACATTATGTCCACATCTACTATCTCTTCTATTACCTCATTTAGTGTGGAATGATTTTCCTTTCGTGGATATTTCATTAATACTTGTATCAATTCAGCCATTTCTTCAATAGCCATATGAACCTGTGCATTTATACCCCATTTTGAAATTGCTTTTTTGAAGATTTCATGCTCTTCTATTCTCTCACCCCCTCCATTTTGTTTACAAATTGCCCGATTTTGTAAACAAAATTTGAAATTGTAAACAAAATAGGCGATTTTGTAAACATGTTTACAAAATTTTTGAAAATCATGTTTACAACCCCAAATTTCACGCATTTTTCACGCATTTTATTCATCCATTCTCCACTAACCCATTCCATCCTTCTCACCTGTCTTTTTTACCCTTATTTATACTTTTCTTTCAAATTGGCAATTACGTTGCCATCACCCCCACAATTTTGTTTACATGTTTACAACTGTAAACAGAATTTTGTAAACAAAATAGGCAATTTTGTAAACAAAAATCACCCCCAATTTGTTTACAAATCACCCCGTTTTGTAAACAAAAAAAGGAGGGGAGGGGAAGGATATGGCAGGATCTCCTGGCAAAAGGAGGCATGGAGGCAACATCTTCCCCTGCCATATCCTTGAATCTCAACATACGGCTCCCTCCAGGAGATCAACAAAATCCCTCGGTTTTCTCTTTCCACGTGAAATATGATATTCCCTATCCAATTCAACTAAACGGTTCTCAATTCCCAATCGCTTCGCTTCCCTTTTAATTTCCATACTTAGATTACACAAGATCGTTCACCCCCTTCTCTGTTGTCAAGACACCCCAAAAATCGACATATCTTGACAAAATCTTATCTGTTGGTTTAATGAAATCCCGGCGGGAGCATTTTCATTTAAAAAATTCTTGAGGGTCCATCCTATAATATAAGAAAAAATATATACCACTTCTATTCTATCCTTTCATGGAAAAAACATCTCTTGGAATGGAGGAAAATATTGAGGGGGCATTGTGTTACGTGCTTGGATGGGTGACGGGCATAGTGTTCTATCTGCTGGAGAAGGAAAACAAGTTTGTACGCTTCCATGCAATGCAATCCATACTAACGTTTCTGCCGTTATCGGTGATATACTGGCTCTTTGGTTGGATGCTCTGGTGGATGCCCTTTATAGGATGGGCCATAAGCGTGCTTATAGGAGTGCTGATGTTCATACTCTGGATAGTACTCATGATAAAGGCCTATCAGGGAGAAATGTTCAAGCTGCCCATAGTGGGCGACATGGCAGAGAAGGGATTCTGAGCCCCTCTTCCCCAAACTTTTTTGTTTTCTTCTCTTTTTACTCCACAAATTTAATAAGAAATCTTGACATTATGGATGATTGACATGGGAAGCGTTAAGGATTTGAGGGTGCTGGAGAAACCGGAAGGAAATAAAAGTGGCATTGGCGAATTCATTTTTTCAGACCGTTATTCCGTCTTTGACTGGGGGGAAATGCCGGACCATATAAAACACAAGGGCGAGGCATTGTGCCTGATGGGTGCCTACTTTTTCGAGAGATTGGAGGAAAAGGGGATAAAAACCCATTACATGGGTCTCGTTGAGGATGGCAAAATAAAGAGAATTGATGAGCTGGAGAGAGCGAGCAACATCATGAGGGTGAAACTATTGAGAGTTCTTAAACCCGAATTTAAAGAAGGCAAATATGATTATTCTATATATAAAAAGGAGAGGGCGAATTTCCTCATCCCTCTCGAAGTCATATATCGCAATTCCCTTCCTCCCGGCTCGAGCATTTTCAGAAGAGTAAAGGAGGGAAGCATAACGCCACAGGACTTCGGAATGGAAAGGATGCCAGAGCCCGGAGAGAAGCTGTCCCGTCCAATACTTGACGTTTCCACCAAACTTGAGGTGACGGATAGATACATAAAATGGGAGGAGGCAAAAAATATTGCTGGACTGGATGATGAAGAGGTGAATGAAATCAAAGATACCACCCTCCTTATCGACAATCTCATAACGGAGGAGGTAAAAAGGGCGGGGCTTGTCAATGAGGATGGCAAGGTTGAATACGGTTTTGATGGGGAGCGCCAAATAATGCTGGTGGATGTTCTTGGCACCCCTGACGAGTGCAGGTTCACCCTTGATGGTATTCCTGTTAGCAAAGAAGCGGCAAGAATATTTTACAGAAAAACAGAATGGTATGAGGAGGTAAAGGAAGCGAAAAGCAAAAACAGGGAGAGATGGAAGGAAATGGTATCTCCGCCTCCCCCTCTGCCACCAAGATTGGCAGAACTGATTTCGATGATGTATCAGGCGACGTGCAATGAGGTGGTGGGCATAAAATTCTTTGATACATCTCCTTTACATGAGATAATCCGTGAAATAAAGGAATTTGTGTAGTAAAGTTGATTTCCTAAGATTGTTATTGAACCGAAATGTTTGTTATGGCAAAGGAAATAACAATAATTATAAATGGATGGGGAATGTAAAGAAAAGTGGTTGAGATGAAAGACAGAAAGAAAGAGCATCTGGAAATAGTGATTGGCAAGGATGTTTACCACAGTTACAACTACTGGGACGATTTCACACTTCTCCACAATGCTCTCCCGGAGATGGATATGGATGAGCTTGACACCTCAGTTGAATTATTTGGAAAGAAGCTAAGCATGCCTTTGATAATTGCTGGAATGACCGGCGGTTTCCAAGAGGCGGGAATAATAAATGAAAAACTGGCACAGGCGGCAGAGAAATATGGAGTGGGGATGGGCATCGGCTCCCAGCGCGCCGGAATAGAGGATGCCAGTGTGGAGGAGAGCTATGCCGTTGTTAAAAAATATGATATTCCCTTAAAGATAGCCAACATAGGCGCCCCCCAGCTGCTGGAATGGAATGATGCCGTGGAAAAGGCAGCCAAGGCAGTGGAGATGATAGATGCTGACATACTGGCCATTCACCTCAATTATCTCCAGGAGGTTGTGCAGCCAGAAGGGGAGAGAAATGCAAAGGGATGTTTAAGAAAGATAGATGAAGTTGCAGGGAGCATGACAAAACCAGTGATGGTGAAGGAAACGGGGGCGGGCATATCCAGGGAGGTGGCTGCGCGTCTTCTCAATACTGACATAGTGGGTATAGATGTGGGAGGAGCAGGAGGTACATCCTTTTCCGCCGTCGAAGCATACAGAGCCATGATGAGGGGCGATGCCATACAGGAGGAGATGGGAAAGATATTCTGGGGCTGGGGGATACCCACTCCCTATTCCGTTATGGAAATAGCAGATTTGTGCCATGATGCAGGCGTTGCTGTGATAGCCACAGGAGGTATAAGACACGGCTTGGATGTGGCAAGGGCGATTGCTATAGGGGCGGATGCTGCAGGAGCAGCCTCCGTGTTCTTAACCTGCGATTCCATAGAGGAGAAGATGGAGGTATTCATGCGTTCCTTCAGGGCAGCGATGTTTCTCACCGGGTGTAAAAAACCGGAGGAACTCAGGGAGGTGGAGATATGGACGTTGTAGAGATAAAGGAGGCGGTGGATAAGGCGATTGAAAATTACCTCTACGAGAAAGAGCCACGTTTACTATATGAGGCGGTGAAGTATTTGCCTTCTGCAGGGGGAAAAAGATTAAGGCCCATAATAGCATGCCTCTCCTGCGAAGCGGTTGGCGGAAATATGATGGATGCCATACCTCTTGCCGTTGCTCTGGAGATAATACACACCTTTACTTTAATACACGATGATATAATGGACAGGGATGAGGAAAGGAGGGGGATGCCGTCCGTTCACAAAAAATTTGGAGATAACAGAGCCATTTTAGCGGGCGACGCTCTCTTCGCCAAGGCATTTGAGATTCTTTCCCATACAAAGGATGCGGAGATATGTAAAAAATTAACCCGCAACCTTGCCATAATGGCCAAGGAGATATGCGAGGGGCAGGAGATGGATGTGGCCTTTGAGGAGATGGAGAGTGTTGGCAAAGAAGAATTTCTGGAGATGATTGAAAAGAAGACGGCGAGAATGTTCGAGCATGCTGCCATGAATGGTGCCATGGTTGGCGGGGGGAGTAAGGAAGAAGTGGAGGCAATGAAGGTATATGGGCTCAACCTGGGGATGGCCTTTCAGATATGGGATGACTGTCTTGATGTTATAGGAAAGGATATAGGAAAGCCGGTGGGAAGCGATATAAGGGAAGGGAAGAAAACGCTGATATATCTCTATGCCCTGGAAAAATATGGAGGAAAAATCCCCAATTACGGGAAAAAGGATGCCACAGATGATGAAATAAATGAGATAGTGGAGATCCTGAAGGAAACGGGAGCCATAGATTATGCGAAAAATATGGCCATGGAATTCTCCCGCAAAGCCATTGATTCTCTGGCAATTCTCAAGGAAAGTGAGGCAAAGAATAAACTTGTGGAGATGGCGGAATTTGCGGTCAAAAGGGAAAAATGAAGGAGAAATGGAAAACGATTCTTAAGAGAGCGAAATTAATAATTTCTCTTGTCATACTGGCAGGAGTAATCATTCATCTTGTCCTTGTTTACAATGCCGCAAAGTCGCTGGAAATGGAGAATGAGAGGATAGTGGGTCTTTCCCCCACATATAAGAAAATTGATGAATATGAACTCAAATTTTCTCTTACTTTAAAAAACCCCAAGAGCACATCCATAGAGGTGGATTACATAAAATATGATGTATATGTGGAGGACGAATTTGTCGGAAGCGGGGAGAAGGCGCGACTTCTCATACCTCCCGGATTGAGCAACCACACCTTTTCCTTCACATTCAGTGCAATTAATCTCACGTCTTCAACAAAAAATCTTCTCCTACAGGGAGAGGTGGATGTGACCGTTAAGGGTGATGTCATAATCCCTGCAAAATTTCTGGGACTGTTTACATGGAGATATATCAAACTTCCATATACCATACATGATACAATATCCGTTTCACTTTGATTTCAGCATTTCAAGAATGATTGATGGATTTACCTTTTTAACTCCCTCGATTTTCTCAATCTCCGCCAGTATTTTATTGAGTTCCTCGCTGTTTCTTGCCCATACATCCGTCATTATCATATGCCCTCCAGAGGTTATGGCAACACATTTGACAGCATCCATATCCTTGAGTTTGCATGCCACACCGAGAAATGCATTTGGATCCGTATCTATCCCCACATGAGCTATACTCCTGTATCCTATTTTTACGGGGTTTATCCTTAGGGTGTAGCCTTCGATTATCCCCTTTTCCTCCAGTTTCCTTATCCTTTTTCTTACCGCTGTTTCTGAAATACCGAGTTTTTTGGCTATCTTCGAATAGGGAAGGCGGGCGTTCTTTGAAAGCAGTTCCAGGATTATTTTGTCTTTGTTATCCATTTTGGTTCTGATTCCAAACAAAATAGTTATATATCCGTTCTATTTAACTTTATCTGTGATACAGTGAGTTCGGAAACTAAATCCATTCCATATCTGGCTGTGGTTCTCCTGCTGATATGGCTCGGCTTTGTGTATCAGCCAGGCATATCCATGCAGAGTTTCATTCAGGAACTTTTTGTGGGCATTATTGTTGCGGTGGCGGTTACAATTCTGACCCACCGACATTTTGAGGGCCTGGGCGTTGCATATTTTCATCCAAGAAGAGTGGCATATTTCATTGCCTTCTTCTTTGTCTTCCTCTGGGAGATGGTGAAAGCAAACCTGAACATGGCGAGAATAGTTCTCTCTCCAGAGTTGCCCATAAAGCCAGGGATAGTGAAGGTGAGCACATCCCTTAAGCAGCCAGCCGCGAAACTTTTCCTCGGAAATGCCATCACCCTGACACCCGGCACTTTAACCATAGATTATGACGATGGCGGCGCCTACATCCACTGGGTGGAGGTGAAGGATGAGGATATGGGGAGGGCAGGGGAAATCATAAAGGGAAGATTTGAAAGATTGCTCAGGGGGGTATTTTCATGATATTTATGTATATAATAATGGGAATACTGGCCATCTCCATTTTCCTTGGAGCATACAGGTTGCTTAAAGGGCCATCCGCTTCTGACAGGGCGGTTGCATTGGATGCCTTAACCAACATCACCACGGCCCTCCTTGTTTTGATTGCCTATCTGTCGGAGAGATTCATATATCTTGATGTTGCTCTCGTTTATGCCATACTCGCCTTTGTTGGGGTAATCGCCATAGCAAGATATCTGGAGGGAGGTCTATGATTGAGGATATCTTACACTACATCGGAATGGCATTTGTTTTTGTTGGCAGCCTATTTTTCCTTCTTGGAACCATAGGGCTAATAAGAATGCCGGATTTGTACAACAGAATGCAGGCATCCACCAAAACAACAACGCTCGGAGTTCTTTCCTTCCTCGTTGGGGTAGGTTTAATGGAACTGCAATGGATGATTAAATTACTCATAATTGCCCTTTTTGTTGTGTTAACTGCTCCCGTGGGGGCGAGTGCCCTTGCGAGGGCCTCCTACAATGCGGGCATAAAACTATGGGAGAAGAGTGTTGTGGATAAATACAAGGAGAGGGAAGAAAAATGATTGAGAGCATAATTGCATGGGTCATGGCACTGCTTGCCTTTATTGCCGCCGTATATGCCGTGGAGGCAAAGGATTTGCTTTCCTCCGCCATCTCAGTGGGTATAGCAAGCCTTGTTGTTTCCATATTATTCCTCATGCTTCATGCTCCTGATGTTGCCATAACGGAAGCATCCATAGGCGCTGGTTTGACAATGGCAATATTTGTCTATTCCATAGGAAGAACGGAGAGGTGGGAAAAATGAGAAGAATGGCAGGCATTGTTCTGGCAGCACTGCTCTTCGCATGCATCATGTACGCCTTCACCTTTGTAAAAACCTATGATTATAACAGCAGCGATTACTACTACACCGATCCCATAGAGGGCGGAAAGGTAAATGAAACGGTTACAGGCCATTACATTGAAAACACAAAGAATGAGACGGGGGCCATAAATGCAGTTACTGCCATCGTTGTTGAATACCGCGGTTTCGACACTCTTGGAGAGGTTACCGTGCTTTTCACCGCCTCCACAGGGGTATCAATGCTTCTCTACAGCCTTCATCAGAGGAGGAAGAGAAGGGAGGCAAATCTGATATTAAAGGAAGGCTCAAAAATTGTCCTCCCCTTTATTTTGCTAACAGGCGCATACATCTTCATCCACGGCCACCTCACGCCGGGCGGCGGCTTTCCAGGTGGCTCCGTCATTGCCTCCGGCTTTCTACTCATGATGGTTGCATACCCAAAATATTTCCTGAAGGAGAGCAGAGTTTCCATAACGGAAAGTGTTGCCGGCATGATTTTTGTTCTTATTGGCATGCTTGGCTTGGTCTTTGCATCTTACTTCCTGGAGAATTTTCTCTCGCTGGGCGATGTCGGCAGGCTATTCAGCGCAGGCATTATCCCGATAATATACATAGCCATCGGCTTCAAGGTGGGAGCCGAGCTGAGTGGAATAATGAACAATCTCAAGGGGGTGGAGGAATGATATGGGCGATATATTTCGCCATAGCATCTCTCCTTGCCATCGGAATTTATGGGGTAATAACCAAGAAGAATCTCATGAAGATATTCATATCCATATCCATAATGGAAACGGGCGTTAATCTCATGCTAATAGCCATCGGCTACATCCCCGGAGGAACCGCCCCAATAGAGAACGGAGATTTCACCACCTATGTCGATCCATTACCTCAAGCATTGGTGCTGACTGCCATAGTTATAGGTGTTTCCGTTTTGGCTCTTGCCCTTGTCATGGTGATAAATTATTATGAAAAGAATAAAACGCTGGAGTACAGGAGGTTGATGAAATGGTGATTCACCCCGTGCTTCTAATAGCCATTCCTCTGCTCTTCGCCTTCCTCATGCCACTGCTGAAGAGGGCAAAGGCCGTCACCATAATAATTTTACTCTTCAACACCCTCCTCGCCATTCTGATGTTTCATAATGTTTACAACAATGGGCCATTATATGAGATAATTGCCTTCTCTCCTCCCATCGGCATCTACCTTTATGTGGACAACATTGCAGCCCTTCTTGCAGTGATGATTAACCTCCTTGCATTCATAAATTTCCTTTCAGTGGAGAAGGTGGAGATAAAATTTGCCATGCTCTATCTGCTGGCAGTCGCCTCATCTACTGGCATAGTAATAACAGGGGATATATTCAACATGTTTGTATTCTTTGAAATAGCAGCCGTTTCCTCCTACGCCCTTGTGGCATGGAAGAGGGACAAGGAGGCGCTGGAAGGGGCGATAAAGTACATGGTTCTCGGTTCCATCGCTTCCGTGCTGATGCTGGTGGGCATAGCATTCCTGTACAGCGAGTTCAGAAGTTTGAACATATATGACATAATGAATAGGATGGATGAGGGCAGCGTGCTCATATTGCTTTCCTTCGCTTTTCTTTTAACGGGCATAGGGGTGGAAGCGGAGATATTTCCATTAAATGGATGGGTGCCCGATGCCTATCAGGGTGCTGCTGGAAGCATCGCATCCCTACTCTCCTTCGGTCCTTCAAAAGCTGGCATATACGCCATAGCAAGATTGCTTATGATTTTCTCGTGGCAGCAATCCTATGACCTTGCCCTCTCTGTTGGCATAATGACGTTGCTTATTGGCGAACTCGCTGCCTTCCGACAGGAGAATGTGAAAAGAATGCTTGCCTACTCATCCATAGGCCAGATGGGACTGATTCTGATTTCCCTTTCCATGCTTGATTCCACCGACTACGCCATAATCGCCTTCTTCTTTTTGCTGGTGAGTCATGCGGCATCTAAGGGAGCGTTATTTCTTCTCTCCGAAAGAAAAGGTTTTGGAAGTAATGCATCAAAATATGCTGGCATTGTTTCTGTGATGAGTTTAATAGGAATGCCGCCCATGGCGGGTTTCTGGGGAAAATGGTATATAATAATGGGGGCGATGCAGATGGAGGCATGGTGGATCATAGCAGCCATAGTATTCTCATCGGTGGTGGAGGCGGCATATTTTGCGAGATACCTAAGCACTACAATGCAGGAGGAAGAGCATGCTTCAATCATTGCTGCCTATCCTCCAGCCATAATGGCAACTCTCACTCTTCTGCTGGGCATACTGCCATTTATTTACAAAATCGCCACCATAGGAGGTGTTATAAATGGTTGAAATGGTGTTTGCTGTTCTCATCATTGCATTCATCTTTACACTCTTCATTAAAAATAACAGGGTGGCATCTATCATATCATTGGTTGTCTCTTTATTTCCGCTGGCTGCCTTTCTCGACTGGGGTAGGGAATTCGGGATAAATTTGATTTCCATAGGGTTTGAGAACACCATGAATATAAACATGGCGGGGATAACCCTGCATTTTTCAATATCCCCCCTTGCATGGTTCTTTGGAATAATGCTCTTTTCATTAATTCCTCCCATTCTGCTTTATTCCTATTCCTTCTTCAGCAAAAACGATGGCTTCTATCCCTTCATGATACTTCTCATGGTATCTGTAATGGGCATCCTCCTCTCCTCCGACTTTCTCTCCTTCTTTCTTTTCTGGGAACTCATGGCTCTGGGGATATTCATCATGATATGCAGAAATGGAGACAGAAAGGCGATGGTGAGATATCTTTCCTATTCCGTTCTATCCGGCGTTTTGATACTTGCGGGAATAGCACTTCTTTACCATATGAACGGCACACTGCTCTTTGCCGAGATAATGCTGAAGGCAGATTTTGAGACAATGGTGGCTATAACAATGCTCATCATCGGCTTTGCCATAAAGGCGGCATTAATGCCATTGCACACCTGGGTTCCTCCAGTATATTCCACATCAGATGAGCCCTTTGTTGCCTTTCTTTCCGGAGGGTTGAGCAAAATTGGCTATTACGGAATGCTCCTCCTCCTTTTTGCCATGCCAGGGGCGAGAGTGATGGAGGCATATATTAACTCAAGCATCGCTACCTATCTCCTTGCCATCATTGGCTCCTTAACGGCATTCTTCGCCACCTTCCTTGCCATATTCGAAGATGATTTGAGGAAATTGCTTGCATACTCCTCCATAGCCCAGCTGGGTTATATTGCTGTGGGTATTGGCACCGGCTCATCCATAGCCATGGCAGGTGCATTGTTCCAGGCATTCAATCATGCATTCTTTAAAGCCACTCTCTTCCTGGCGGCGGGGAGCGTTGCATACCGCACCGGCAAATGGAAGATAAGCGAACTGGGAGGAGTTGCCTATAAAATGCCCCTCACCTTCATGGCTGCCCTTTTTGCCATATTTGCACTTGCCGCCATTCCGATAACGAGCGGGTTTGCTGCCAAATGGCTGCTTTACGAGGCGGCGATAGAGAGAAGATATGTCTTCATAGCCCCCATAATGCTTATTGCAGGTGTTGGAGCATTCCTTTACTCCTTCAGAATACTCTACGGCGTTTTCTTGGGAGAAAACAGATATCCGGACATAAAAGAAGCGCCCAAACCCATGGTGGCGGGAATGTTTTTGCTTGTGATGCCCCTCATCATTTTCCTTATTTTCCCTGGATACATGCTGGATATGATGGATTCCTTCCTAAGCAGCGCTGGTCTGGCAACCATATCCCACAGCCCGTATGTGATTCATACCACATTGGGCAACTATAATACAATAGCCGTCATCGTTGGCATGATGTTCGCCATGATTCCCGCTTTTCTGATATATGTGTTAAGGAAACAGCATCTGGTGGACTTCGAGGACAATTTTATAGGGGGCGAGATACCTTCACTATATGAACATATATCAATGCATGCAGCCCATAACTTCTACAAGCCACTGAAGGACGTTGTCATGCCATACCTGGAAGGGGGCGCCACTTCCATATATTCCTCACTGTACAAAGTGGTGGAGAAAATTGCCGATGGAGCGAGAAAAATATATGATGGGGTGGTGCAGGATTATGCCATCTATGTAATGCTATTCCTCCTCATAATAGCGGGGTGGTTACTGTGGTGAGTGGATTGATTAATGTGTTGATTATTGCGATATATGCAACGGTTGCCATGATGATTGGCATACTCTTCATGGGTATCGGGAGGAAAATAGTTGCCAGAGTTCACAACAGGGTTGGCCCGCCCATATATCAGGGTTTCATTGATATAGCAAAACTCATTTTGAAGAAAACCAATATAACCCATGGATGGATTTACGACCTCGCCCTCCTATTTTCCATCACGGGCATAGTGCTTACCATCCTCTTCCTTCCCATTGGGGGGGTGAAACTGCTCAGCACAGAGGGGGATGCATTTCTTGTTCTCTATCTTTTAGCCATTCCCGCCCTGGGCTTTGCTTTAGGGGCTGGAGCGAGTGGCAACCCAAACTCGGCCATAGGTGTGATGAGGGCACTGGTGATGATGCTTTCCTATGAGTTGCCCTTTGTTATTTCCATGGTTGCTTTGATGATATACTATGACACAACATCCATAGCGGAGATAGTGGCAAGCCAGTATGGAAAATGGGCTATACTCATCCCTCCCTTTGCCATTTCTGCTGCCGTGGCTGACATGGCTCTCCAGGGAATGCTCATGGAGGCACCTTTCGATATCCCGATAGCACCCCATGAGATAGCCAGCGGGCCCATGGCGGAGTTTGGAGGGAAGCATCTTGGCTCTTTAATGATTTACAAGGCAGGGACCATAGTTGCATATACAACCCTATTTGTTGACCTATTCCTCGGAGGAGGCGTTGTTATGAAAGGAGGAATTGTGGCGGATGTGGTGAATTTTATTGTATGGTTCATCCTGATATTCCTTGTTTTTACTCTATCCTTGCTTATCAACACTTCCTTCCCGCGATTCAGAATAGAGCAGGCCTTTAAGTTCTACTGGAAATATGAGGCGGTCCTTGCCATAATTGCCCTTGTCTGGGTCTACTGGATGGTGATATCATGAAGTATGAGGAATGGAGTAAGATATCAAGAATAGCAAGCAAGAAATCGTTATGGATACTTCACTTCTGCACGGGATGTGGAGCCATAGAGATGCCACCTGTGATGACTTCCCGTTTTGACATGGAACGATTTGGCATGGCCCCCATGGCAACACCCCGCCAGGCGGATGTACTGCTGATAACCGGCTATCTTACGGTTAAAACATTGAAGAGGGTAATACAGGTGTATGAGCAGATGCAGGATCCAAAATATGTGGTTGCCTTCGGCTCTTGCCCCATAAATGGTGGGATGTACTGGGATTCCTACAACACAATAAACCAGCTGGATAAATATCTGCCCGTAGATCTATACCTTGCAGGGTGCATGCCAAGGCCTGAGGGCATCATAAACGCCATGATGGAACTCATGGAGATGATTGAGAAGGGGGAGGCGAGAGGATGGGAGAAATACAGGAAGAACTATGAGAAATACAAGAAGAATCAGGAAATGGCATTCAAATTCGGAAAGGTGGAAGAATGAAGGCGAAGGAGATAATTGGCAGAGGAGAAGAGGTGCATGGACGGCTGTATGTGAAGGTGGAAAAGCAGGAGGTAAGGGAATTAATAAAAACACTCAAGGAAAATAAATTCCAGCATTTCGTCATGCTCTCATGCATCGACTGGATTGATGATGGCGAGTTCGAGCTGGTATACCATCTCTGGAGTTACGAATACAGAGAGCATGTGATGATTTCCACGAGAATAAAAAGAGAAGGGGAAGAGATGGAATCCCTGCATGATTTATTTCCTCAAATTGAGACATATGAGAGGGAGATAAAGGAGATGTATGGAGTGAATTTTATAGGCAATGAACGCCTTACTCCATTCTTCCTGGAAGGGTGGCCACATATGCCCCCCATGAGAAAGGATTTCGATTCAAAGAAATTCATAAAGGATGTGTTTGAAAGCATACCGCCTGTGGAGGATGAAGATGAAGGAATATGAACTTTTCATAGGGCCCCAGCATCCTGGTATAACAGGAAACATGATGTATCATCTGTGGGTGGATGGAGATACTGTTGTAAAGGCGGAGTGCAACGTTGGCTACCTCCACCGTGGCTTCGAGAAGTTAATGGAATCCCGTACCTGGATGCAGAATATTCCGTTGGTGTGCAGAATATGTGTTCCTGATCCCGATGTAAATGAGATGGCATATTCCATGGCGGTGGAGAGGTTAATGGGATGGAGAGAGGAGGTGCCAGAGAGGGCGAGATACATAAGAACCGTCGTCCTTGAACTTTCCAGAATAGCAGCATATCTCATGGGTATAGGAAGTTATGCCGGCGCTCTGGGCATATACACGTTGCCCCAGTGGGCTTTGGGAGACAGAGATTACATAATGGATATATTTGAGCAGTTGACGGGGGCAAGGATATACCACATCTATATATGGCCGGGAGGCGTGAGATGGGACATGCCGGCAGATTTGCCAAAATTAATAGAGAAGACCATGAAATATCTGGAGAAGAGGTTGAAGTTGTATGATGATGTTTTCTTCAAAAATCGCATCTTCTTTGACAGGGCTGTGGATATAGGGGTGATACCAAAGGAAAAGGCGATAGAGTGGGGGGTTACGGGGCCAAATCTAAGGGCTTCCGGGCATGAATATGATGTGCGCCGCCTTGAACCATATGCCGCTTATGAGAATATAGATTTTGATGTAATTCACTATCCGGAACTGGGCAAGTTTGATGTTTTATCCAGCGGAGGCGATGCCTATACAAGAATGCTGGTGAGGCGGCTGGAGATAGAGCAGAGCATTTCCATCATAAGGCAGGCGCTGAAGAAAATGCCCAGTGGCGAGCATTTACTCAAGCATCCCAACTGGTTCAAATGGGAGGTGCCGCCTGGCATTGCATATGAGAGGGTGGAGAGCAGTAAAGGAGAGTATGGCTACATGGTGGTGAGTGACGGTGGTAAAAAGCCGGTGAGGGTGCATGTGAGGGGGCCCAGTTATACTCATGGCATAAATGTGGCTGAGACAATACTGAAGGGGGCGAACATTGCTGATGTGAGCCAGATACTGTTCAGTCTGGATATATGTCCCCCTGATATAGAGAGGTGAAAAGATGAGTGTGATAAAGCCATTAAAGGCGTGGAAGCATCTGCTGAAGAGGCCACATACAATAAGGTATCCTTACCAGGAACATGTTGATATGGAAGGCAAAAGATTGCCAACGGAAGTGCTTCGTGGCTTCCATTCCAATGACTTGGAAAAATGCATAGGCTGCAAAATGTGTGGCATGATATGCATGAATGATGCTATTTCCTATGAAGAAATTCCAGAATTGGAAGTGGAGAAGGGAAAGAAGATAAGGCCGATCATAGATTATGGAAGATGCTGCTACTGCGGCCTGTGCACGGAAGTATGCCCTACGGGCTCTCTAAAACTCACACCAAATTTTAAACTCATAGATGTGGATAGGGAGAAATTCAGATTTATGCCTACACAGCTCAATGTTAAAAGAGATGACTATATGGTTGACGAGAATGCCATACTTTTTTCGCCTGAAGAGTATAAGGAAAAGGTGAAAGGAAACAAATGAAGAAAATTGCGGCTGGATTAATCATATTCATCTTTCTTTTTCCATTGCTGGGTGAAACCCATTCTTGGATGAAACATACATTAAGATAGTAAAACCAAAGAATGGCATCTATCTAATGGACAGGAGAATAATTCCCATGGTGGGGCAGGTGGTCATAGGTGGTGTGACCGTGATGGCAGATGCCTCGGGTGATATAACAGGTGTGGAATTCATGATCCCCCCAAAGGTAGGATGCAGGCCCGTGGTCATATACAATGACACCTCATCTCCCTATTCCTTTTACTGGAATTTCTCCTTTGCTGGATTGAAGGATAAGGGGGTTGTTGCTCTGAAGGCGAGAGGATATAAAGGCAAAGAGTATGTGGCAGAGGATGATATATTCTTGCTGAGGATTTTTATTTAGAATTTTGGGTGTGATAAAAGAGCCAACCAACAAACTTTAAAACATCTTTCACGATAAGATGGCAATGGATGCAGAGGAGATTGAGAGGATAGCAAAAAAACATGCTTTGTTAAATGCAGTTAAATATGGGGGAAAGGCAAATCTGAAGGCGGTTATAGGTAAAGTTATGAGTGAAGTTAAAGGAAATGCCACCGAGATAATCCCCGTTATTAGAGAAGTAGTGGAGGAAATCAACAAACTTTCCTTGGAAGAGCAGGAGGAAACGATGGAAAAATTGGGGATAAAAGTGGAGGAGAGGAAGGTAGAGAAGAAAAAACTGCCACCTTTACCTCATGCAGAAAAAGGAGAGGTTATAACACGCTTTCCCCCTGAACCCAATGGCTATCTCCATATCGGACATGCGAAGGCAGCGTTTGTGGATTATGAGTATGCCCGCATGTATGACGGAATCTTTATTCTACGTTTTGATGATACGAATCCGGTGAATGAGAGAAAGGAGTTTTATGAGGTGCAGAAGGAAGATTTGAAATGGCTTGGTATAGAATGGGATAAGGAGTATAGAACATCCGATAACCTTCCAAAGCATTATGAACTTGCCCGCCAGCTTCTGGAGGAGGGCAACGCCTACATATGCACATGCAGCGAGGAGGAAATAAGCAGGAACAGGAAGTTGATGAAGGAATGTGCATGCAGGAATGAGAGAAATATCTCGTGGAATGAGTTTGCAAAGATGGAGGAAGGCGAAGCGGTTATGCGTTTGAAGGGCGATATGAAATCCAAAAATACGGCAATGCGTGACCCTGTGCTGTTCCGCATAATAGAGCATCCTCATCCTATCCACGGAAAACGCTTCCGTGTATGGCCCACCTACGATTTCTATGGAGCTGTTGAGGACTCTTTATCCGGCGTTACCCATCCCTTCAGGAGCAAGGAGTATGAGTTGAGAGATGAGGTGTATTTTTATTTGCTGGATTGCCTTGGTTTGAGAAAACCATATCTAATGGAATTTTCACGTCTGGAAATAAAGGGTATGCCTGTATCAAAAAGGAAGATAAAGCCACTTATAGAAAATGGCAAAGTTATGGGCTGGGATGATCCACGCCTTCCAACTTTGAAAGGGCTGAAAAGGCGGGGGATACTGCCGGAGGCAATAAAAGAGTTTGTGCTGTCTCAGGGTATCTCAAGGGCAGAATCTGTGGTGGTATTCGAGAATCTGGAGGCGGTGAACAGGAAAATGCTTGACGGTGTTGCAAGGCGATATTTCTTTGTTCCGGAGCCAGTAAAGGTGGTGGTGGAGAATGCGGAGGAAATGGAGGTGATGCTGAAATATCATCCCTCCATCGATATGGGGGTGAGAAAAATAAAGGTGGGAAACATCTTTTTTATTCCCGCTGAGGATGCATCGAAGCTAAAGCAGGGGGATATATTCAGATTGAAGGATTTATATAATGTGAAGGTGAAAAGCAAAAACGACGAAATTCATGGGGAGTTTGTGGGGAAAGAGCTGCTGCCTGGTGTTGAGAAAATCCAGTGGGTAAGCCATGAATATGTGGAAGTAAAGGTTATGATTCCGGGTTTGCTATATGAAAATGATGAATTCAACGAAAATAGTTTGAAAATTGTTGAGGGTTATGGAGAGAAAAATATCCGGGAAGTAAAGGAGGGGGAAATAGTCCAGTTTGAAAGATTCGGATTTGTGAGAATAGAGAGAAACGGAATAACGGGCATAATGGCGCATAAGTAGTGTTTGTATAAATGGAATGTTTAACGTTGTTAAAAACGCCATAAATTAAAGCCCTCTTCCCCTCTTTTTTTACAATTTTTAACCCTTTAACTTTTAAATTATTTGTAGTTTATACATGGTGATTTAATGAGAAAAGAGATGTTTTGCTGCATTCTCGCTGCATTTCTGGCATATCCTGTTATGGCCATGGATGTTGAAAACAAAGAAACATGCAATGTTGATTTCACCCACACGGTTTTTGTGGAATACACCACCGCCACCTGGTGCCCCTACTGCAAGTATGCTCATGCTGCCCTTAAGGATGTTTATGATGGCGGGGAGTATCCATTCTATTATGTTTCTCTCATAATAGACAAAAACAGCAGGGCGTATAGCAGGGCAGTGGATGACTACAATATCTACTATATCCCCACCGTCTTCTTTGATGGGGGTTATAGTGTTTATGTTGGTGCCGACACATCCACAGCAGATATTTACAGAAATCTGATTGAGGAGAGCGGAGCAAGGGGAGTGGCAAGTGTTACTCCTTCCATCTCCGCCACATGGATGGGGAATTCCAGCATAAAAATAGATGTCGTTGTGGAAAGCGGGGAAGTGCTACCCTATGATGGATATGTGAGGGTGTATGTGGCGGAGATAGTGTCCTCCCTCGGATGGAAGGATACTGGAGGTGAGCCCTATACCTTCGCCTTTCTGGATTTTGCTGTAAATGAGCAAATACATATAGAGGGAATGCAGACATGGAACAAAACCGTGGTGTGGGATGGAGGGGAATTTGGAGAACTTTCCCCGGAGAATATAATGGTGATGGCTGTGATATTCAATGGAGAAAAACACCAGGGTTATGCCGTTCCACCGGATGGCTCTCCCTTTGATGCGTATTATGTAGATAACGCTGTGGCTTCCGTCCCATCCATGGACGAGACGCCTCCGCAGGTTGAAATAACAGCACCCAAGGGGGGATATCTCTATCTTTTCAGAAAGGAAATAATGAATATCGGTAAAACCATGGTAATAGGAAAGATTGACATCGCAGTCCAGGCCACCGATGATGCCACCGGTGTGGCGAAGGTGAGATTCTATGTGGACGGAGAGGCAAAGAGTGTAGTTTCTTCCCCTCCGTACCAGTGGACATGGGACGAGTTTGCCATCGGTAACCATGAGATAAGGACTGTTGCCACCGACATGGCGGGAAATGAGGGCAGCGATTCCATGGAACTGCTCATAATAAACCTTTAGTCCTCTTCCCTTCTTGCATTTCTTAGATAGATTCTCGCCACCTCCACCTCCTCTGCCACCTCTTTCAATTTTTTCGCCACGGCGGCGGGAAGCATGCCGTTCTTAAAATCGTTGGAGAGCTTTATGAAATCAAGGCGGGAATATTTCTCAAACAGTCCTTCCTGCAGAATTATCTTTTCCACCATCTCCTTTTCCCTGAAGTTCACATTTCTGTAAAATTTCACATTCGCTATCTTATCACTCCCATAGATATACTGCACACCATTTCTTTTTGCATACTCAAGAATTTGCTTCTTCACCATTTCCCTTTCCCCCTCGAGTTTTTGAATTTCCTGTGTGAGCGCCCAGTATCTGTTCACTAATTTGAAGCCATCCTCTTCCTTTATCTCCTCTGGCTCCATCTCCTGCAGAGAATGGGAATGCTTGAATAGAGGGCATATTGGTTGATGACCGCAGTAATTGCAGAGGGGTGACTCTCTTGGAGGAAAATCATTCCTCTTTTTTGCCTCCTCTATTTCCTCTATTCTACGGATCACCTCCTCCCTTATGCCCTCGTAATCATCCTTCCTTATTCTTATCTCCTTGTTAAATGCCAGAAAATGCCAGACCAGTTCTATTTTTTTCACGCCATAGAGATGGTCGACGGCGAGGGCATAAAGGGCGAGTTGGCAGTCATCTTCCATCTCTTTCTTTGAGGGAAGATAGAGGGAGGTTTTGTAATCATGAACCTCATAGATGTCGTCCCTTTCCGTTAACCTGTCTATCACTCCCTTTATCCAGTATTTCTCATTCAGCGGGAAATACACGTTCTTTTCAAGGGCTATTGTTCTCCCCTCATCAAAGGGCTTGTATTCATTGTAGTAATCTGTCAGATATCTTTCTCCCATCTTTCTGTAGTTTTCAATGTCATAGTCCTTGGCAACAAATATCCTTTCATCCATCTTTCTTCTCCATCTGTCGTTGTAGAATTCCAGTATTTCTTCCAGAGAGTTTGTTTTTTCGTAGAGCTTATCCCTGTAAAGTTTTTCCAGCGCTTCATGAACTCTGGAGCCCATAAATGCCTCCACACTCCTCCTCAATGGAGGAATCCTGTCTATGTAGGAAAATTTAAACTGTAGGGGGCAGTTTTCATAGGAGGAAATGGCCGAGTAGGAATAGGTGGCGTGTCCCATGATGTTAAAGGAACCATCAAATTAAAACTTAATGCAGAATTTTGGAAAATATGTTATCAGTAAAACTCATCATCCATTTCTTCATTCATGATTTTTCTGAGGTCATCCTCTCCATTAATTTCCTTTATGTAATCATCGTACCAGTGGATTTTCACCGGAATGGCAAAGGGGGCGCCGGGGTATGTTATAAGCCCTTCCCCAACCTCGAGTGTCTGTATCTCCTTCTCCAGTTTGGATAAATCCTGTTTGGCAGATGCCTTCAGGATGTTTCTATCCCCCTCATCCGCCAGTCCAAGAATAAAGAAGGTGTTGAACTGGCTCAGCAGCTCCTCCCTAATAAGCTTTGGTTGCTGGGTTATGGCGCACAGCCCCACCTTGAATTTTCTTCCTTCCCTTGCTATCTGGGCGAAGATTCCATCCCTGAGAACCCGCTGTGCCTCCTCTATTATTATGAGGGTGGGGGGGATTTTCTTGAAATTCTCCTTGTTCCTGAAGAGATTTTTATTATGATTGAGTATTTTTCTTGCCATTACTATGCTTACAAGAAGTTCTTCATACTCATAAAGGCCTGCAGTTTCTATAAGAACCACCTTTCCGGAAAGCAAATCATTTATTATTTGCTCCGTGGATGTGACGCTCCCGTCTCTATGTATTATATCCGATTCCATTATCCGGGCCGCCCTTCTTTTGAGCACACTGAAGGTTATGTCCTGAATTCTCCGGTCAAACTCCATAACCAGTTCATCTGCTTCTCTCTCATAAAGTTCCACAAACCATTCTCTCCCGAATCTGGATTGAAGGGCATGCATGGCCTCTTTCTGCGCCTCGCTGAAGGAGAAAATGTTTTCCAGGTCCGCGGCCCCTATTTCTTGAGCAGAGATTTTCAGCATATTCATTCCAGGAGAGGGTTGTGGGGAATAGACCACTAAACCACTGGAGGCCATTGGATGATGCTTGAGCCCCATTCCCTGGCTGCCCTCATAGTATTCTCCATGAGGGTCTATTATGAGTATTCCATATTTCCCAGTCTTCATGGCAGAGGCGGCAAAAACACGCATAAGATTGCTTTTTCCCATGCCTGTGGTGGCAAACACGCCAATATGGTAGGGAAGCAACTCACCAGATACCCCAACCGCAACATCTATGGTCTCCCCACCGCTTCTCAATTTCCCTATTTCTATGTCTCCCATCATTTCATGCAGGAATTCATAGTCCTCCCTCTCTGCCTTTCTCACAGGACAAAAATGGGAGGGAAGAATCTTGGGTTTATGAAATTTCCCGTTCTTTAAATAACCCAGTGGTTTGCATGTGCATATCTTGAACAATCTCCTCTCCTTTTCCCTTAAACGATATTCGCCCTTCTCTCCATCCAGAAGGAGCATCTCGCCGGCCGTCCTTATCCCCCATTTCTCGGCGCCCTCCTGGCCATAGTGGATATCAACTACCCTCAGGAAAAACAGAGCATCCTTTTCCGCATCATCCGCCACCAGTATTTCTCCTATTTTCACATCCTCGCTATAAGAAAGGCGAAAGGTTATTTCCCCTATGCTTCTTCCCACCACTCTTCCTATCATCTCATCCCTCCATATATTCGTGATAGTCATAAAACAATTCCTCAAAATCCTCCATGGATATGCCGCTTTTGATGGCCCTGTGAATCATGTGCTGTTTTATATAATCCGCCTCCTCCTTATCTATTTTCACCAGTTTATGTACCTCCGCCAGGGGATACGGATAGCCCAGATAGGAGATGTCGTTGCAGTATCTGGCCACGTTTGAGAGCATTTCCCCAACATCTTCTCCGCCATAATCTACCCTGAAGACAAATCTTGAGCGGGGATGAAATTTTACTGCATAGGTTGTCTCTCCAATCCTGTAAAACCATCTCTTTCCCGGTTTTATTTTATCTCCATATTTTCTTATGGCAAAAAGAAGGGGCACTCCTTCCGCCTTCATCCCGCTTTTTTTGCTTATTCCCACCACATTCTCCACATGACAGCCGTCCACAAGAACAATGCTGCCCTTCAGCGACTTTGCCACCTCCATTTCTTCTGCTTCCCTCCTCTCATCGTTGATGCTATCTGCATTTTCTCCATAAATCACATCTATCTTTATTTTTCCTCTTTCCATGGAGATTATCCCATCCTCGTTTGCCTTCACCCATCCAACCCTTCTTGCATATATGGAAAAGGTATAGGCATCGAAGAGTTTTATGGAGCTGCCGTCTATGGCATATACATCCTCATTTCCCCCTGCTTCAAACTCTATAAAATTTTCATCATCAAATTTAAAACTCTTCTCCACAATGCTCTTGAGATGCTCCACCACCTCATCGATTCTCATTGATATGTAACCCTGTCTTCCTTAAATCAGTTCTCCATTCTGTATTCAAGCACCACTCTTCCCTTTCTATCCACCAGGCGGCGGGCTCTTCCCTTTCCATAAATCTTCAAACTCTCTCCGAAGTTGTCTATGTGTACCCATCCCCTCATAATTTCCTAATGCAAAACCATTTTTATAAAATTTTCCTTTTTTACTGCCCAAAATTGCTGATGTTTAAAATTAAAATTGATATGCCTCAGCAGAGGAAATGGCCTGTAATTTTTGTGTTTTCCTGCTTTGCATTTCCTGCAATTTTGATGGTTGGAATGCAGAAAATGAGAATAGGACAAAGTTTTATTTGGGATAGAAACGCCATGAACCTAAATGTGGCAGGTGCATCCATATTCTGAGGCCCATATCCTATGATGAAAAAGGAGGCATGACTTGTTTAGAAAAAAGTATAAGGAATGCTATCATTAAAAGCATGAAACTCGGTTATCCCAATAATCCGAGGAAGGATGTGGTGGAAGAGATAAAATGGATAGCAGAGCATTTCGACTTTATCGACTTTTTCATGGAGCCGGACAGGGCATATCACACTGCCATTGATACAAGAAAAATAAGAAGAATTCTGAATGAATATGGCATGGATATTGTAGGCCACACCCCCTACTATCTCCCCTTTGCATCTCCAATAGAAGCTCTCCGCAGGGCGGCCATTATGGAGGCGGAGAAATGCTTCCAAAAATTTGGAGAGTTGGGGGCAGAGTATGTCACGGTTCACGCCAACTGGCCTCCCTCTCTTTTCACTATAAAGGAGGGCATTGAGATGCAGGTGGAGAGCATGAAGGAGGTGGTGGAGAGGGCGGGAGATTATGGAATAAAGGTGATGTATGAAAATGGAGTGGGGGAGATGGACAATTACAGAAACACGGCAGAGATTCTGAGGAGGGTGCCAAAACTTTATTTTCATCTGGACGTGGGACATGCCTTTCTTCATGGAAGGGATGTGGGCAAATTTATAAGAAAATTGCATAACAAACTCAAACATGTTCACATCCATGACAATTTTGGGACGAGGGATCTGCATATTCCCATCGGAAGCGGGAGGATAAAATGGGATGAGGTGGTAAAGGAGTTGAGAAGGCACTATGATGGCACCATAACCTTAGAAATATTCGGGGACAGAGATTATATTCTGCTGTCCAAGAAAAAATTTGAGAAGATGTGGGAAAATTTATGAGGCCATCCTCTTGAGGGGTTTTGCGAGATGTCTTCTGGCTATCACAGGCACTTCATAGAAACCTGGTTTTATTTTTCTTTTTATCCGTTTATACACTGCCTCATTTTCATTGGCCCTTGCACCACATCTCTGGCATCTGTAACCTTTGCCCCTGCCCATCGATTTCATACGTTTACCACATTTAATGCACAAAGGATTTGCAATTTTTTCATACACATCCGCAAGTTTTTTTACCTCCATTTTTTCGATGTTTATGGTGAATGGTTTCTCCCTCACCCCGCCATAGACAACTATTTCATCTCCTTCTTTTAATTCCCTCACCACCTCTCTAAACTCCTTCGTGGGCTCATAGGCGGCGCATTCCATCTCTTCCCCATCATATATGGAGAAGATGACATGTCCTCCTTTTATATCCTTGGGCTCTTTTTTTACCCTTCCTCTCACAATCACAGACTCGTAGGGCTTTATCTCCCCTATCTTTTTTCTCTGAAGGTGCTCGTCCGTTCCCTGATTGGTTTCAAAAATAATCCATCTTTCCTCCTCCGCCTTCCGCAACATCTCTCTTGCTTTCACCAATTCCTCCGCATCATCACCCCTTATACCGTAAAATACGGGGGATTTTGCCTTTGGAAGGATGGCAATGTAATCATTCCTATAATCGTAGTTGTTGAAGGTGCTGCTGCATTTTCTGTCCATCTCCATCACACTCTCCTTGTCAATCCATCTGCTGGAGCCATATGCTATAAGTTCATACGTTCTATCCACTGGCCTCCAGGAAATGGCTGCAGATGCCCCTATTAACCCCCTTCCCTTCCTGTAATATTTGTGGGCTATGCCATTCTCATCCAGAAATTTTTTTATCTCCTCGATTTCAACGATTTCCCTTACCGCCTTCCTGTAAAGGGCGTAGGGAAATTTCCTACTGGACACCACAAAGGCAGCATCGGCATCTTTTCTTATGTGTTGTGATATAACATCATCCACCATGGATACTATTTCATCAATATCTCCTTGACTTTTCATGCGGGAATATGAAACTATCTCATTTCCCTCTGCCTCCCCAATCCTTATCCTTTTCCCTCCTCCCTTTCCAACTTTCAGACATATGGCACCATTTCCCCTGGTTTTCCACGGTATGTTGGGATTCAACCTCACAAGACGTGGAAACCCTATTAAATCATAGCCATTCTCCATGAATTTTAAAATTAATTCGGTTGCCACGTATGTGGTGCAGCCCCCTTGCAGCGAGTCAGTGTCATCTGTTCCAATCCACATTAAATTTTTATATGAGGAAGTAGTATATGAGTTTGATGAAGAGAGAAGAGTTGCTTGACGCAACTCGTCATCTGCTGGTCAGGGCGGGATTCTACTGCAGTGAGGTATGCCGCATAAGGCCAAGCAGTTTTGATTTTGTGGCAAGAAAGGATAATATGCTCATGATTGTTAAGGTTCTCAACAATATAGATTCCATAAATGAGGAGGTGGCAAAGGAGTTGCTCTCCATCTCCCGTTTTCTTGATGGGGTGCCCGTGGTGGTGGGCAGAAGGAGCTGCTCTTCCCTGCTCGAAGATGATGTTGTATATTTCAGGTATGGCGTTCCCATAATGACCTATGAAACCCTAAAAAATTATCTTCAGGGAATGCCTCCTCTCATAACTGCTGCCCCGGGAGGATTTTATGTGAATATTGATGGTGAGATGTTTCATCGCATGAGAAATGAAATGGGTTACTCTGTTGGCCATCTGGCAAGGGTTGCAGGCGTATCCAGGAGAGCTATCAGGATGTACGAGGAGGGGGAGAGGGCAACAATAGAGGTGGCGGAGCGCTTGGCTGAGTTGATGGGAACGGATTTCATAAAGCCCATAAACCTCTGGGAGGAGGTGTGGAAGGAGGAGGTGGAGCTGAGAAGGGAGATAAACAATGAGATGCTCAGGATAGTGGAGAAGATGGGCGCATTCATTTTCCCCACCCACAGAAGCCCCTTTCATGCCATAAGTGAGATGCTTAACGAGAGGATAATAGTGGGTATAAAGGAGAGGAGGATAGAGGAGAAGGCCAGACTCATAGCCAACATATCGAAGGTTGCAGAACGCGACTCAGTGATATTCATGGAGCATTTCAGCAAGGAAAAGATTGAGGGAGTGCCGGTGGTGAACAAGGAGGAACTGAGGAGGATAAGGGATATGGAGGCCCTCATCGAGTTAATTTTAGAGAGGAAATAATGGATGTGGAACTCATAGCATATACGCCCGAACCGGATATAATCGCCGCCGCCGCAGCACTGCTCACCCATTCAAAAAGCGATTTTGGAGATTTGAAAAATGCTGATCCGGAGAAATTGAGGAAGGTTTTGAGGGCTGTGATTGACATGGGACATACAAGTGTTGTTGAGCATGCCTATTTCACCTTTGCCATTTCTGGAGTGTCCAGGGTCCTTACCCATCAGCTGGTGCGTCATCGCATCGCTTCCTACTCCCAGCAGAGCCAGAGATATGTTGAACAGGAAAGGGAATACATAGTGCCTCCAAGCATTGAGAAAAATTTCAGAAAGGAATATGAGGAGATGATGAAAAAGATATGGGATTTCTATGATATGCTGAAGGAAAAGGTGCCGGTGGAAGATGCGAGATATGTTCTGCCCAACGCCTCCGCCACTAGGATAGTGGTGTCGATGAATGCCCGTTCCCTGCTGAACTTTTTTGAACTCCGCTGCTGCCTGCATGCCCAGTGGGAGATAAGGAAACTTGCATGGAAGATGCTGAAGTTGGTGAGGGAGGTGGCGCCCACCATATTTGAGAAGGCCGGGCCGCCCTGCAAAACAAGGCATGTATGCCCCATGAATAAGAAGAGCTGCAGGTGGTATCCCAAATAATTTGTTCTATGCTTGATGTGCGCCCAAAAATTTTTGACAATGCAAAGGATTTATACATCCATTTTATTTGAGGTTGAGAAATGGCGGAAAGAAGGAAGAGATTGGTGAAGGAAGACTCGGAAACAAACCCATTCTTCGGGAAAAGGCCACAGGAGAGAAGCGTTGAGGAATTACTGCAAAACGGGGTCGTTATTGTGGACAAGCCCTCTGGCCCAACATCGCATCAGGTGACGGCATGGGTAAAGGAGATCCTTCATTTAGGCAAGGCGGGGCATGGTGGAACCCTTGATCCCAATGTTACTGGGGTGTTACCCGTAGCGCTTGAAAATGCAACAAAGGCAATAGGGTTAATGCATGAGATAGGGAAGGAGTATGTGGCTGTGCTTCGCCTTCATGGTGACGTGAGCAAGAAAAAAATAAAGGAGGTGGCAAGGAGCTTTGTTGGCAAAATATGGCAGACACCTCCAAAGGAGGCGGCTGTCAAAAGGGTGAGGAGACAGAGAACCATCTATTATCTCAATATTCTTGAGATAGATGGGAGAGATGTATTGTTCAAAGTGGGATGTGAGGGAGGCACATACATAAGAGTGCTGTGCAAAGATATGGGTAAAAAACTGGGTGTGGGGGGCCATATGGAGGAATTGAGAAGAACAAAGAGCGGCCTGTTCAGAGAGGAGGAGGCCATTATCCTGCAGGATTTGCTGGATGCCTATATCTTCTGGAAAGAAGATGGTTATGAGAGGGAAATAAAAAAATATCTTCGTCCCATGGAGGATTTGCTGGCACACCTTCCTGCCGTCTACATCAAAGATTCAGCCGTAGATGCAATATGCCATGGGGCCAATCTCGCCATTCCAGGTGTGGCGGAGGTGGAGACTGGCATAAAGAAAGATAGCACAATAGCCATAAAAACTTTAAAGGGCGAAGGTGTTGCCATAGCAAGGGCAGTGATGACTACAAGGGAAATAATGGAAAAGGATAAAGGAGTGGTGGCAGATATAAAGCGTGTGCTCATGCCTCGTGGCGTGTATCCTCCCATGTGGAAAAAGGTGCTGAGGTAGCCCAGCCCGGAACGGCGCAGGCCTGGAGAGCCTGTGGGGCTTTGCCCCTCGGGGGTTCAAATCGTAACCTGCCTGGTGGAATTGCGTTCCAGGCAGGTTGCCTGAAAATCCCCCCCTCAGCGCCTAAATATTTTTTGAAAATAAACATTCTTGAGACAGGTGCAGTAGAAATTGGTAATGAACGCTGGTTCAAAAGAGGGCGGGGCGGGATTTGAACCCGCGTATGCGGATCTGCAGTCCGCCACCCTGCCTCTAGGTGACCCGCCCCTTATGAGTAAAGGTGGCTTGCTTTTTAATGTTTTTCAATCTCCATGGTTATGAGGAGGATGGAGGCAAGGAGGGAGATGATTGCTCCATATATGAAAGTAAGCTCGGGAAGGATTTCCCAGAGGAGCCCCGCCATGAAGTTGGCGGGTATGGCGGCAAGCCCCACGGATGCCTGGAAAAACCCCTGGGCTGTTCCCCTGTATTCACTCAAATCGGAGGCGAAGGCGCGCTGGTTGCCCTCTATGAGGGCATTGAATACTCCGTATAAAGAGAAAAGCAGAAGGGCAAGGACGTAGAATGGAATGGATGAAAATACGGGGAGGAAGATGAAGCCAAAGCATGTGAAGGTGAAAACAAGATATCCAAAGAATATTACTATCCTCCTGTCCATCCTGTCGGAGAGCTTTCCAAAATATGGGGAAAGGGATGCATAGATGATGTTGAAAAATACGTAAAGAAGGAGGGCATAGGCAACATACTCGCCCTCCATCTCCTCTCCTCCTGCCCTCCACAGAAGAAACATGTAGCTGAAATTCCCTAAGGAGAATAGGGTTGCCACCAGTGTGAATTTCTTCAGTCCCGGGGGAATTTTTCCCTTGCTTCTCTTCCTTACCGTTTTTATCTCCCTAACAAAAAATATGGGAGGGATGGCAAAAAATGCTATGATGGCGGCGATGAGCATTATATCTCTGATATCCATTTTAAAAAGCCAGAAAAAGAGAAAGGCCAGAAAACTTCCCAGTATTGCCCCCGCTGTATCCAAGGCTCTGTGCACACCGTATGCCTCCCCCCTTCTTTCTTTATAAAGGTCGCCTATGAGGGCATCTCTTGGAGAGCCCCTTATCCCCTTTCCAACTCTCTCTATTCCCCGCAATATGGTCAGATGCCACCACTGGGAAGAGAGGGGAAAGAAAAATTTGGAAACGGCAGATATGCCATAGCCGGAGGCGATGAACACCTTCCTTTTTCCCGTTCTATCGGAAATCACCCCAGAAAAAATTTTTGATATGCTCGCTATCCCATCACCCAATCCCGCTATCAACCCCAGGGCAATGCCTCCGCCGCCTATGGCAGCTACAAAGAATGGAAGAACGGGCATTATCATTTCACTGCTGGCATCGGCAAAGAAGCTTATTATGCCGAGCAGGAAGATATCCCTAGTGAGTTTCTCCATAATGGAATAGCGGAAGCACATAATTAATTTTATCACAAATGCCTTTCAACATTCTTGGAGAAAATTATTTAACCTCCTCCGCTCCCCCAAAACTTTTTTATTGATGCATGTTTAAAACATGTGAAGACTAGGCCACGCTCTTTTATCAGCATGGATGACAGCATATGCATAAGATGCCGTGGCACCAAAATGCTCTGTGGCAAACCCCGCTGTCCTGTAATGGTGAAATATCACAAAAATCTCGAAGTAAAGCCGCTCATTGAGAAAAATGTCTTGCATGGAAACTCACCTCCCTCAATTTTTGTGGGCAGGATGGGATATCCGAAGGTGTATGCTGGCCCTATGCTCCCTCCTGTGGAAGGCGATACCTCATTCATGGACACCCCCGAACTATGGCATGGACGCAGCATAGACGACATAGTGGATTTCAGAATGAAACTTGTGAGAGGAAAGTATCGGGTAGATGTGAGAAATCTGCAGGGAAGGATGGTGGAGCATATACAGGAGCTGGCGATGGCCTTTAAGCCGGTGGAAATGGAGGTGGAATTTGAGAGGAAGCCGAGAGGCGTCATAGCATTATACGATGAGGTGCAGCCCCATGGTCCATCGGCTCCCATAAAGAAAATAAGAATGGAAAATCCGAAGGTTCATCCAAAGATAGAAAAAGTGTTCTACGACGAGATGAAGGCGGTGGAGGCAATATTATGGCTATACGAGAATGGCACCTTTGTTTCCTCCATTCAGAAGGCGTTTTCTGCTGGGCTTCTTGGAATTGACAAAAAAATGGTTCCAACAAGATGGAGTATTACAGCTGTAGATGACACCATAGGGAAAAAAATGGTGGAGGAAATAAAAGCGCACCCCTGGCTCAATGAGTACAGAGTATATTACACAAAAAGCATGGATAATTTATGGGTGGTTTTGATGTATCCGAGTGAGTGGCAGTATGAACTCATAGAGGCATGGTACCCCAACACCACATGGAATCCAATGGGCAAGAGAATAGTGATTTTCGGCGATCACGAATACTACAATGGCAGGAGCGAGTATGCGACCATAGGCGGCTGCTACTATGCTGCCCGCTTAGCGGTGGCGGAGAAGTTGCGAAAGGAGAAAAGGCAGGCAGGGGCGGTGGTGCTGAGGGAGATACACCCCGGCTACATAATGCCCGTTGGGGTATGGAATGTGAGGGAGAATGTGAGGAAGGCGTTAAGGGGAGAGGCAAGAAAATTTGAAAACATGAAGGAGGCAATGCTTTTCGTTTCATCTCTCCTCCATATTCCCATTAAAAGATGGATTGAGAGCAGCGAACTTTTAAAGCACAATCTTTATCAGAAAAAACTGGAGGATTTTGCGAAATGAAGGAGAAATGGTGCAAATCTGCTTTAACCATCTCCCGTCTCCCTGGAATAGATTACTCCCTCAATCCCTATGTTGGGTGCCAGCATGGATGCGTTTACTGCTATGTGCCAAATGTCCTTCGGATGGAAAGGGAGGAATGGAAACACAACCTATATGCAAAAATTAATATGCCTGCTGTTCTGAGAAAGGAACTAAAGGTGAAGAGAAGAGGAGTGGTGGGGATATCCACATCAACGGATGCCTATCAGCCAGCGGAGAGGAAGTATGAAATCACACGTAACTGCCTCCTCCTTCTGGCAAAGTATGATTGGCCAGTGGATATTTTAACGAAATCAGATATGGTTTTAAGGGATGTGGATATACTCACAAAGATGAGCCATGTGAAGGTGGGTTTTACCATACCAACATTAAATGATGAAATGAGGAAACATCTGGAACCAAATGCTCCATCCATAGAAAGGAGATTGAAAGCCTTGAAACAGCTGTCAGAAATGGAAATCTACACCTATGTTTTTGCAGGTCCTCTCTTTCCCCTCCCAGAATATGAGATAAGGGAGTATCTGGAGGCGTTTATCGATGTCGGGGCAAGAGAGATAATACTAGACAATTTCCATTTAAAGGAGGGGGTTATGGATGCAGTGCGTGATGCTCTTCCTCCAGAAATGAGAGAATGGTTTATGGGGGAGTTGAATAGGAAGTATGTGGAAAAAGTATTTTCGGAAATGGTGAAATTATCCGATAGAAGGGTGGAGATAAGAAGGGCATTCTGAGAAATGGTTAATAGAAGGAAAGGCTGTCATCTTTTTTTGGTTTTATTCACTCCCATTCTCAAGGCATAAAGATCTGTAATGATAAAAGCAAGGGGAAGAATGTTTTGGGGATAGCAATGAAATTTGTATAATTTGTTATTCTTTTGCAATAATTATTCAACACAAAAATAGAAATTAGGATAAAGATTAAAAAGATGCATTTTATTTAAACTCATGATAAAAGCCTATGTTTTACTTACTTTGGAAGTGGATAAGGCAGAAAAGGTAATCAAGGAAATAAAGAAAAAGATAAAAAATGTTATAGAAGCAGAGGAAGTAACTGGTCCATATGACGCAATTGTAAGTGTTAAAGCAGATAATTTAAGAAGGCTTGCAAAAGAAATTATTCCTTCTATATATAAAATAGATGGAGTTATTGATACGACAACGGCAATTGTTATAGAATAATATGGACAATACAAGAAAAATATTAAGAAGGAAGCGTCTCAAAAGAGAAAGGTTGCTTATCCATATTTTAAGGGAACAAAGAAAACATTTCATAAGAATAAGCACAATAAAACTTTATAAACCAAAAATTACATTTATGGAGGGTGTTGCTATTCTCGTTGGCACTCAAATCGGGGCTGGCGTCCTTGGACTCCCCTATGCTGCCTCTCGTGTTGGCTTTTTCCTTGCCGCCACCATTTTATTTGGGATAACATTGCTGATGCTATTCACCGCCCTAATAGTTTTGAAATATTCAGCTGAGATGGGTGGAATGCAGATGAGCAATCTTGCACAAAAAATCTTTGGAAAGTTTGGAGGATGGGTGATGTATGTTAGTATTTTTATTATGAGCTTCGGAGCTTTGCTTGCTTATGTTGCTGGGATGGGAAATGTTTTTTCAAGTTTGTTTGGGGTGAATGAAACGTCTTCCGCGCTTCTATTCTGGCTTTTCGCTTCCACCATAATATATCTTGGGCTAGAGGCAAGTGGGAAAACTGAATTGATATTGAGCTTCTTCATGCTCTTTCTTTTTACAGCAGTAATATTCATGTTGTTGCCAACTGCAAAGGTTGAAAATGGGCTATATACAAATTTTGGTGGAGTGCTTTCAATGATGGGGGTGGCAATATTTTCTTTAGGGTGCCATACTGTCATTCCAGACGTATATAATGGACTTGGAGATTATGATAAGGCAAAGAAAGTCGTCATTCTATCTTTTATCATTCCTGCTATTATATATGCAGTTTTTATGGCATCTTTCCTTTTTTCATTTGGGAGAGAGACTCCTCAAATAGCCACACAGGCCTTGCAATCCATATATGGAAGAGTTGGAAATATAATAGGTAACATTATTCCTATGGTGGCAATAACAACAAGTTATATTGGAGTTGCTCTTGCCCAGCAAAGCAATACAAAATATTTTTTCAACATTAAAAAAATATATGCTTGGTTGATAACGGTAGTTCCCCCTATAATAATATATCTTTTAGGAATAAAAAATTTTGCCAGCATACTTGCATTTGCTGGCGACACTGGGGATATGGTTGCATTCATAATTCTTCCAATTGCAATTCTTGTTGCAAATAAATGGAAGAAATGTAGGTCTCAGCATCTCGCATAAAAAGCATAAAAATAGAAAAAATTAGAGACTTGGACATTATTCTGTTTGAAAAATAGGATATTGATGGAGTCATATGGCCAAAAATGAAAACCCATATTTAGGCAAACCTCTTTTATCTAAGATGATAGCCCTCATATCTCTGCTACTTGTAATCCTTTTTTCCATAGTGATAGTCAGGATTGGAGCCGTTGCTCTGGAAATGACGGGCCTATCGAGAGATATGGCCTCCTTTCAGGCCCAGTCCGCCTTTTCCGGCACCGGCTTTACTACATCGGAATCAGAGCATGTCGTGTCCCACCCTGTAAGAAGAAAAATCATTCGCCTTCTCATTTTCATAGGAAATGCGGGCATTGTCTCCGCCATGGCAACCTTGCTACTCACCTTCATGAACCAGTCGCAGGAAGCAGCTGCTCTCCGTGCTGCATGGCTTGCTGTTGGCCTCTTCATCCTATATCTCTTTGCCCGCTCAAAGATGATTGATAAAGGGATGAGATGGCTGATAAAGAGGGCGCTGGAGAGGTTCACATCTCTTAAAATTTATGACTATGAGCAGCTGTTAGGATTGAGCAAGGGGTACACCATAGGAGAATTTGTTGTGAGAGAGAAAAGCTGGCTCCAAAACAAGAGGTTGAGAGATTTGAAAATCGACGAGGAGGGCATCATAGTGCTGGGAATATACAGAAAAATTGGCGAGAGAGAGGAGTTTATAGGGGCACCCCACGGCGACACCATGATAAAAAAAGATGACCGCCTGATATGTTATGGTCCGGAGGAGGCGATAAGAAAACTTTCCTGCAGGTTAAAGGGCAGGGGCGGCGACAGGGAGCACAGGGAAGCAGTTAAGGAGGAGATGAAGAGAAGGATGGAGGAGGAAGCATAAAAATCTGCATCTTTCTAATAACTTAGGTAAAATTTGTAGTCCAGATTTGTTACCTCTGTCATATAGCTTCTCCACTCCTTTTTCTTCATCTCGATATACATATCTATTGCCTCCTTTCCTATGGATTTTCTTAATAGTTCGTCATTTTCCAGTTCTTCAATTGCTTCCATAAGGTTGGATGGCATTCTATTTATTCCATACTCCCTTATTTCCCTTTTGGTGAGGGCATAAAGATTTTTCTCAACTGGATCATACTCGATTTTTTTCTTTATTCCATCAAGGCCAGCATATAGGAGGGATGCGTATAAAAGGTATGGGTTTGCGCAAGTATCGGCATTTCTTATTTCTATGTCTGGCTCTTTCTTTGCAGGCACTCTTATGAGAGCACTTCTGTTGAATCTTCCCCATGTTATGTAGCACGGTGCCTCAAAGTTTGGTATCAATCTTTTGTATGAATTGATGGTGGGGTTTGCTATTGCAGCAATTGCCCTTGCATGTTCTATTATTCCTCCAATAAAATATCTTGCTATCTGGCTGAGATTATGCTCATCGTCTTTATCATAAAATACATTTTTTTTCTTGGCATATAGGGCAATATGGGCGTGCATTCCATTGCCTGCATCGTTTGAAAATGGTTTGGGCATAAATGTGACAAATAATTCATGGAAAGTTGCTATCTCTCTTGCAAGATATTTAAAGTAAACACAGAAATCCGCTGCCCTTAATGCTTCTAAGGTTTTAATTTCTATTTCATGCTGTTGTTTTCCCGTCTCATGATGATGATATTTTATGGAATATCCGCTTTCAATCAGAGCATTGGATAAATCTTTTCTATAATCTTTTGCATTGTCGAGAGGAGGTGGTGCAAAATATCCTTCCTTTTCCTCTATCTCCACATTTTCCTCTCCATATTTATCTAATACATAAAACTCCATTTCAGGAGATATTTTTATTTCGTTATACCCCGCCCTCTTTATTTTTCTTATTGCCTTTATCAAAATATTTCTTGGGTCTGCTGGTAGAGGTTTTAAAGAAGGGGTGTAGATATTCGCCACCATCCGTGCCTCATCATCCTCATGAGGGAGAATCAGAAAAGTGTCTTTATCTGGTATTGCGATTAAATCTGATGCTTCAATACTTGCCAATCCCACGGATGAGCCATCAAAATTGAAACCATTTTCCATGACATCTTCCAAAAATTTATCAGATGAAAAATGTAAAATCCTCAGTTTTCCCAGCAAATCTGTAAAATGAATCTGAATCCAATTAATACCATTCTCCTCTATCATCTTTTCAATTTTTCTTTTTTCCATTGGAGTTTTGATATGGTTGGATTATAAAAATTTTTTTAGAATGTCAAAATAGAATATCAAAACAAGAATGTCAAAACATTTGTTTATGATGCCAAAAATGAAAAATTGATTTACAGAGCAGGAAATGATGTAAACATTCCCCGTCTTCCAGAAAATCTTGAGGTTGCTCTCAATAAAATGAAGGAAAGCGAACTTGCGAGGGAGATACTGGGGGAACACATCTATTCCAGATTTGTGGCACTAAAGGAAAAGGAGGTGGAGGATTACAAGAAGGAGGAAGACATAGGCAACACGCTGGTGACGGACTATGAGATAGAGAGGGATTATCCCATTTTATAGCCCAGCATTTATTGCTCTCCATATCCTCCTATTTTCAGCGAGGGATCGCCAAGGAGTACGAAACTCTGAATTGTGTGGAAATGCCATCTCTCATATGGAATTTTGAAATGTTCTGTGTAGCGGGAAACAGCATGACCCCAGCATTCTCCGAGATATTGCAGTCCATTGGCATATCCCTCAAATAAACCAAGCTCCATGTATCCATAGCCCGACTCAACGCAGTCCGGCTCATTTATGCCGTCTCCATCCAAATCGCCTGCCTCGCCCGGCGTTCCAACAGGAAAGGCAGTGTAGCCAAAACTTGATATTCCTCCTCCATTATACTTGCGGGCGAACCACCAGCTAAGCCCTTCGGGTGAGGGAATGGACCATGAAAATACCGTCATGCTTATGTTGAACATGGCGGTGTGGCAGCCGCCAAATATGGTGATGGGATATTCCTGATTAAAGAAAAAGGGTATGTCAAAAACCCATAAGCCGCGTTCCCTTCTGTCGAATACGCCTGGTTTGCAGGTATTCCATCTTATGGGGCCGCCGTGCCCATGAAATAGCATGAAGGCGCTGCCATCTCCGAGAGCATTTCTTATATTCTTTGGATTAACCTTGGTCTCGCTGGCGTAAACCTTTGCTGCCTCATACCCCGGCAGATACTCCATGGCTTTATCGCATACTATCTCACCTTCTATGCCCTCGGGTTCAAAGGTATCGCCGCCCACAAGAACGATTTTTTTATTTGTGTGACTGTTCTCATATTCGATGGTCTTTTCAATCATTGTTTTAACCTCCCACTCATTTCTGCAGGCCCATCTTCCGAGATAAACATCGGGATAGAGATCAACATCATCCTTCAACTTCTCCATTTTTCTCCACTCTGAGAATATACCATTACCATCGGTGTCCCATGAGGAAAAGGAGTAATTGGCATCATATATGTCGGCAAAATACAAATCACTTATGTAGCGATTTTCCACATAACCTGTCTCAGGCCATGTCACATGGACATACCTCACCGGCATGAGCCATTGTTCCTTCATGCCGGGCTTTCTCCCACCAACAAGAAGAACATATTTTACTCCCCAGTTCTCTATGGCATCCTTAATGAAATATTTCAACTTCTCCGCATCATCCCTTCCCTGCACAGGGAAATACTCACCGCCAAGCATGCATTCCAGACACACAACCTTTGTTTTTATCCCGTGCTCTTCCTTATGCTGTGCAAAGGTGTTCAGCAGATCCTCCCAGGCCCTTGGGCATATAATCAGGAGGTCATAGGTGTCCACATTGAACATGGGTTTTGAAGGTGGAGTATAATCAACATCAACATCAAAATTCTCGGCATAAAGAACATCACCTGCCACATATCTTATGGGATAAAGATTAACCTTAACAATAA
>JAGGZK010000055.1 GCA_021162065.1 Thermoplasmata archaeon | reverse complement strand
TCAGCCCGAGGTTCGGAGGGGCCATAATAGGGGCAATCCATGACCACATATCTGGAGCATTTCTGCTCACATATGGAGACAAAAAGTTCTCGAAATATGAGGCGACCCGTATACTCTCGGCCGCAGGCTACAGAGGAAAGGTTAAGGATGGCATGACGGGCAAGGAGATATTCAGCAAGATACTTCCTAAGGGACTCAATTTGGAATACACGGCAAAGGCATGCATAGGTTGCTCCACCTGTTTAAAGGAGAAGTGCCCATATGATGCATATGTTGTCATAAGGGATGGGAAGCTCATACACGGAGCCATTGATGAGAAGAGCATAGGAGCATTCAAGGGAGAGATTGTGGAGTATATAGCGAGGAGATATGGTAATGATGCTGCGAGGGAATTCCTGGACAGGGTTACAAAGATGGCCGTGGCTGCCATAATGTTGAGAGGCTTTTCCACAGGAATAGATGATGAGGATATACCCGAGGAGGCAAGGTTGCAGATAGAGGAGCAGCTGGAGAAGGCAAAGAAGAAGATACAGGATTTGATAAGGGCATATGAGAATGGCGAGCTGGAGCAGATTCCTGGAAGGAGCTTAGAGGAAACGCTGGAAATGGAGATAATGCGTGTCACAGGTAAAGCAAGAGACCAGACGGGAGAGATAGCCAGCAAGCATCTTGGTATGGACAATTCTGCAGTGATAATGGCAAGGAGTGGAGCCAGAGGAAGCATGCTCAACCTTAGCCAGATGGCTGGCGCCGTGGGACAGCAGGCGGTGAGAGGAGAACGTATCCATCGCGGTTACAGAAACAGGACACTACCACATTTCAAGAAAGGAGACTTGGGAGCGGAGGCAAAGGGGTTTGTCTCCTCAAGTTATAAGAAGGGACTCACTCCCACGGAATATTTCTTCCACTCCATGGGAGGAAGGGAAGGTCTGGTGGACACTGCTGTGAGGACATCCAGGAGTGGATACATGCAGCGCCGCCTTGTCAATGCCCTGGAAAATGTGAAACTTACCGAGGATGGAAGTGTGAGAGCCACCACCGGAGAGGTGATACAAATTACCTATGGAGAGGATGGCATTGACCCCATGAGAAGCACGAGGGGCAAAAGCGTGGATGTGGATTTGATTCTGAGGGAGGTGGAAAATGAGTAAGTCCACTGAGAACGCTCTCATTAAAAGGGGACTTTCAAAGAAGCTGGCAGAGAAGATTGCCTCATCTTATACTCTTTCAGAACTGGAAAAGACATCTTATAAAAAACTGGAAAAGGAATTTGGAAAAGATGTGATTAAGATAATGAAGGCACTGGGAAGGGAGGATGATATACCAAAGGAAAAGGTGAAGAAGAAGGCGACAAAGAAGGAGGCGAAGAAAGCGGAGAAGGAAGAGAAAAAAGGGGAGAAGAAAAAACCAAAACCCAAGAAAAAGGCTGAGAGGGAAATGGATTTAAAGCAGAGAATACAGAAAATACTGAATGAAAGGAAAGAGTATCTTCCTCCGGTCGTTGTGGACGAGATTGCAGAAAAGGTGAAGAAAAGAAATCTTGTGGATAAGCTGGAGAGGGTGGTGGAGAGGGCAATAGAAGAATATAACAGAAATCTCATGGACCCATATGAGGCATGCGGGATGGTGGCGGCGCAGTCCATAGGAGAGCCGGGCACACAGATGACGATGCGTACATTCCACTATGCTGGTGTGGCGGAGATTAACGTTACTCTGGGTCTGCCCCGTCTTATAGAAATTGTGGATGCGAGAAAGGTGCCATCCACGCCCATGATGACCGTGCATCTCGAAGGAGTTTATAAGGTAAACAGAGAGAAGGCAAAGGAGGTGGCCAATAAAATAGAGATGACACGTCTTATCAATATAGCGGAGGTGTATACTGACATAAACAACATGAAGGTGATGGTTAAACCCAATGAGAAGGCCATGGAGAAAAAGGATATAGGGAGAGATGACTTACTCAAGGCCATAAAGAAACTGAGCAAGGTAAGAATAAAGGAAGTGGAGGAGGGTATAGAGATAATGCCCGAGGAGGGAAATGAGAATTACAGGGAACTCAGAAGAATAAGCGAGGATGTGAAAAACATAAAAATAAAAGGCATAGATGGAATCAGGAGGGCCATAATAAGGAGAGAGGGGGAGGAGTATGTGATATACACGGAGGGAAGCAATTTTAAGGAAGTGCTTAAGGTTGAGGGTGTTGACACTTCAAGAACCATAACCAATGATATACAGGCCATCTACGAGGTTCTTGGCATAGAGGCGGCGAGAAATGCCATAATAAATGAGGCACATAATACACTTCAGGAGCAGGGACTGAATGTGGACATACGTCACATAATGCTTGTGGCGGATTTGATGACATCCACTGGCACGATAAGGCCCATAGGAAGACAGGGAGTGAGCGGTGAAAAGAGCTCCGTCATAGCAAGGGCCGCCTTTGAAATAACCGTCGATCACTTACTTGGTGCATCTCGAAGAGGGGAAGGTGATGACCTCAAGGGCGTGGCAGAAAATATTATAGTGGGACAGCCCATTAAGTTAGGTACCGGTTCAGTGGAACTGGCGATAGATGTTAAAAAGTTGAGCAAGATGAAGGTGAAAAAATGATATCCAAGGAGATATTGAGGACCATATCCACAGGAAAGGTGATATTCGGGTATAAGGTGGCGATGAAGAGGGTGGATGAAGTCAAAGCATTCATAATCTCCAGAGATTGCCCCCATGCGAGGGAGGTGATGGAGATAGCAGGAGATAGGCCAGTGTATGTGTTCAAGGGAAACAACATGGAACTGGGTAACGCATGCGGCAAGCCTTTTGGTGTGAGTGTTCTTGCCATACTGGATGAGGGCAAGTCCAACATAATGAATATGATAAAAGGATAGCATGAAGATAAAACTGACACAGCAGGAGATGCACTATATAGCTACAGCAGAGGTTATAGCAGGTACTCCTATACTTGACTGTGTTGAAAGAGAGAACAGAATAACTTTCATAGTTGGAAAGGGTAAACTGGGGAAGGCAATAGGAAAGGAAGCAAAGAACATAAAGAAACTGGAAAGCATCTTTAAGAAGGAGGTAAGATTTGTGGAGTACGATGATGATAAAAAACAGTTCATAATAAATTTATTTAAACCTTTCAAACTGGAGAAAGTGGTGGTGAATGAAGAGGAAAAGAGAGTAAGTGTAATAGTGAATCCAAGGGACAAGGGAAAGGCCATAGGAAAGGACGGGAGAAACATAAATATACTAAGGGAAATAGCAAGAAGACAGCATGAAATAGAGGAGATAAAGGTTCTCTAATCATCTTTTCATAACTCTTCTATAATATTCTGTTGTGCTTTTGCACATTCTCGCCAGCAATTTGTGGCGGAGATACTCATTTCTCACCACAGAAAAGAAAATGCTCTTGGTATAGTAGGAATAGGTGAGATATTTTCCTATAACCCTTCTCCACTCTTTCTCGAAAAGAGAGAAGTCCATATCCCTGAAGTCCTTTTTTGCCCATTTCTCTATAAAATCGGATGCTATCTTGGCAATTATCATTGAAGGGGTTATACCGGCACCTATGGCGGAGAATACATGGGAGGCAGCATCTCCTATAAGAATGGCGTTTTTGCCATATGCCCGGGTAGGCTTATCCAGAGGGACGAAGGCACCTCTCCATTCCTTAACCTCTTCATTTTTTTCTTTAAATTTTTCAAATCCTTCCTTGAAATATTTTTTCTTCTGGCTCCCTATACCTATATTCCATTTCTCCTTCTTCGGAAAATACCATGCATAGCCATACTTGACAACATCATCTCTCAAAATGATATGGCATTTTTCCTCATCCATCTCGATGTTTTGGCTGTAGCCTTCTACCGCCATCCCCAGAATCGGTTTCTTTACCCCTGCATATTCTCTCACCATTGAAAAGGCGCCATCTGCTCCCACTATTAACCGTGGCTTCAACTGCTGGGGGTGAAGTATGCCATTTTCTATTTTCTCCACCCTTTCCCCCATTTTTATTTCTCCACCCTTTCCTTTTTTCGCCAGCTCTTCCTCCATCCTCCTTTTGTCCATCATAACGATTGGCATTTCCATCTCTATCTCTCCATATCGGGTATATATGACTGTGTTCCATATCTCCTTTTCCACTCCTGCTTTACTCTCGTATAAATCATAAAAATCATACCCCATGGTATGCCTTATTACCCCCTCCCCGCAGGGCTTTCTGAAAAAATCATCATGTTCCTCAATTAGAAGAAAAGGTATGCCCTTCTCGGTCAGAAATTTAGCAAGAGTTAAACCCGCCACTCCCCCACCCACAATTACCACATCGTAGTCATCCATTGGTGTTATTTTTTTGGAGATATTTAAAATTTGGTTCTGATGGTATGGCCAAATTTACCTAACATTTTCTGAGACGTATCTCAAAGGTTGCACCATTTCTGTATTCCTTAAGGATAATCCTCCCTCCATATCCCTCCACTATTTTCTTCACAAGGTGCAAACCGAATCCACTTCCTTTGCTCTTCTCTCCCTTTACCCCCCACTCAAATATTTTTCCCGCAAGCTCCTCCGGAATGCCTTTTCCATCATCTGCAATGGTTATGACAGTTTCATCTCCTTCCTCCCTGGTTTTTATCTCTATTTTTTTACAACCCGAATGAGCAATGGCGTTTTCTATAAGATTGGAAAACACATTTTCAAGAAGATCATCAGCCATAACACATCCTTCATTTATGTCTGCCACTATCTTTATGCCCTTCTCCTTTGCATAGTACTCATATCTTTCAATGCTATTTTTTAATACCTTTTTCAGATCTCTCTCCTTCAATTTTATTTTTTCTACCTTATTCACGATGGCAAGTTTCTGAAGGAGTTGCTGTGCCTGTGAAAGATGTTCGTAGGCTCTTTTTATCAATTCCTTCTTTTCCTCGTCCATATCTTCTTCCATTAAAAGTTCCAGGCATCCAAGAGTAATCTGATTTCTGTTGCTTATATCATGGCGCAGGAGGGAATTATACATATCCAGCTGTCTTTTTGCTTCCTTTAGAGGGGTAACATCTCTTATTATTCCTTGGTAATATGTTTTTCCACCTTTTTTAATCATGGTGGTGGAGAGAATGCAATCAAGCAGTTTTCCATCTTTTCTTCTGAATCTTACCTCATAATCCTTCACAAAACCCTTTTTCTCTATTTCTCTTTTGAATTTCTCCCTATCTTCCTTATTCTCATAAAATTCCGCAGGATCCATCTTCATGAGTTCCTCTCTTGTATATCCGAAGAGTTTTTCTCCCGCCTTGTTTATGTCTACGACCTTTCCATCCTCTGTGGTTATGTATATCACATCAGTGGATTCATCGAATATGCTTTTGTATCTCTCTTGAGATTCCTTCAGTTCCTGTGTGGTTTTCTTCAGCCTTCCCACCATCCGATTGAACTCCTTTGAAAGTTCACCGAATTCATCATTGGATTTTATATCCAGTTTGTAGTCCAGGTTTCCCCTTGCCACTTCCATGGCAGCCGCCCGCAACTCTTCCACCGGCTTTGTCACGGAGGAAACAAAAAGTAGGATAACCAGGACTATAAAAAGAAAGACAAGTATAAGGAAAAATATGGTGTGATTTATGGTGTCATTTATGCCGCGCATCACAACCTCTTCTGGAAGAAGGAAAAGGAGAGAGCCATTTATTTCATCTATGGGTGCAAAAACAGCATAGGTGCTTTTTCCGTCCATATTCACTATTTCAAAGCCCGTGGAGGCGTTGAAAATTTCATCGCTTAGAGGAGAAAGAGAGGGGATATTGAGTATATTTTCTTCGGGGAAGGTGTCATTCCATGATTTATTTCCTGCCGTATATTCAGGATGCACTATTATATTTCCGTTCCTCTCCACCAAAAGAGAAATGCCCGCTTCTTCGTATCTTATATCGAGAATTTCATTCTTTATGGTGGTGAGCAGCAAATCAAGTCCCAGCACCCCAATAAATTCCCCGTCTATGTAAATCGGTTTGGAAAGGGTGGTAACCAGTTCGCCGGTATTAGCATCCACATATAAGGGGCTCCATACCGTGGTATTTTTTTCTTTGGCGAGTGTGTACCATATCCTTTCTCTGTGATCAAATTGTGGAATGTTTTCACTCATATATTTAACAACTGTTGAGTCGCTTAAAAAACATATTCCGTTTTCCAACCCAAAAAAAATGAGATTAATTTTTATTTTGTTTTTTCCAACGAGCATGGCGTCAAAGGTCTGCTTCACGTACTCAAAATTTTTCATGTCCTCCTCCCATCCATCCGTTCTGTTTAAGGCGAGAAAAATATAACTCATGTTGTAGTGCGTTCCCTTCCTCCAGTTGGAAATAATGGAGAGAGAGGCAGATTCTATTACGTTTCTCATCTCGCTGAAATCCCGATTATAATAATCTGCCTTTAATTTTACCATTTCAGTGAGATTTTCCTCAGTTTTTTTACCAAGTTCATCATGCCATGTGTTTAATATGACTGACGAGATGAGTACCAAAGGTAAAAGAGTAATAGCAATAAGTACCACTAGAAGTTTTAACCCGAATCGCATTCCATTAATAATAAAAATATTAAATTAAAACCTTTTGTTTTTTAGGGGGTTATCGAAAAAATGAGGAATTTTTAAATTTCAATACATCTTCTTACTCTATTGGCTTAAATCAGATTTTCACTCTAATTGTGAATTACTCGACAACCCCGTTTTTTAGATAACTTTGGAAATGGATGAAAAATGATGTTTACGGAATATGTCGGAACCGCTTGGCCATATGCTGTTATTCATTTAGAGCCTCTCTAAGTATTTGTTTTTACTGCCAGTTATTCATGGGTGGGACAGGATAAATTTTTAAACCCCTTCAATTCTCCATCTATGGATTTATACGCCGAGGGAGCAAGAATTCTTACAAAGCAAGGTTATGCCATGGTTGGCAGGCACTCGGCGGTCAAATTATGTCACTGGTTAAGGAAATCGCTGCTGGAGAATAAGCCATGCTACAAAAACACTTTTTATGGAATAGAGAGCCATAGATGCCTGCAGATGACCCCCGCTGTCTTCCACTGCACCCAGAAATGTCTTTACTGCTGGCGTCTTCAATCCTTTACCCTCACAGAAATGAAAAAAGAGGAGGTGGACCCTCCGAAGTTCATACTGGAAAAAAGCATAGAAGAGCAGCGCCGCCTTCTGAGCGGTTATAAAGGGGATGAAAGGGTAAGCATAGAAAAATGGAGGGAGGCGATAGAGCCGAAGCATGTGGCCTGCTCGCTGACGGGAGAGCCCACTCTCTACCCATATCTCAGTGATTTTTTTGAAGAGTGTCATAAAAGAGGAATGACAACATTTCTGGTAACCAATGGCACAAATCCGGAGGCAATAGAGAAGATGGATACTCTGCCGACGCAGCTTTATGTTACCGTTGCCGCGCCAAATGAGGAAATATACAGGAAATTAAATGTACCCCTCATAAAAGATGGATGGAGGAAGTTGAATGAAACTCTGGAATTACTTAGCAGTCTGGAAACAAGAACAGTCATAAGGCATACATTAGTAAAGAAATGGAATCTGGGGTATGAAGAGGAATATGCAAAACTTGATGAAAGGGCAGAGCCATGGTTTATAGAGCCAAAGGGCTACATGTTCCTCGGCTATTCCAGAAAGAGAATGGGGCTGGAAAACATGCCCACTCATGAGGATATAAGAAAATTTGGAGAAAAACTTGCAAATTTGACGGGCTACAATATCGAAGATGAGAGGGCCGACTCAAGAGTTCTCCTTCTTGGAAGGGGTAAGGAGAGGAGGATAAAATGAATGAATACCTTCTATTGCTTCTTGTGATTTCCTTTGGCGTTATAATTTTCCTGGTGGCAAAAAGAAAGAATTTCGCTGTGGCCATATTCGCCGGGGCATTCATCCTTTCCATATCAATACCCGATAAAATCGTGGATATTCTGATAAAAACTGCCTTGGATTATAGAGTTATCTCCCTGATGGCCATTGTAATCATGATAAAGATGCTTGCGGTGATGCTGAAGGAGACGGGCCAGATAGAAAAAATTATTTCATTCCTGCAGAGCAAGCTATCATACAGAGGGATGCTCATTGCCATACCCTCCATTCTCGGACTCCTTCCTGTGCCCGGCGGGGCTTTGCTTTCTGCCCCCCTCATAGATACACATGGAAAGGATGCGGGAGTGAAAAAGGAGGAACTCATGGCCATAAATCTGTGGTATCGCCATATATGGTTCATCATATTCCCGCTCGCCACTCCTCTAGTCCTTTTATCAGACCTCTCTTCCTTCAATATCTTTCTCATAATAGCCGCCCAGATTCCCATGTTTCTTCTTGCATTTTTCATCGGCTACCTATTTGTCAGGAAGGCCAAAAATGTGGAAATGGAAAGAGAAAATGGAAAGGGAGGATGGAAATCTCTTCTGCCTGTTATTCTCCCTGCTTCCCTTGCCATCCCTCTCTCCATGTTCATGTCCACCTATCTTGCCTTTCTCATCTCCCTTCCCCTGGGACTTTTAATGGCCTGGAAAATGGCAGAGAGATGGGATAGAAAAATTATAAAGGAAGGAGTTTCGATAACCCTTGCCCTTTCCATATTTGCCATAATGTTTTTAAAAAATATCATCTTTGAATCTGGATTGCCGGAAATGATATCATCCCACATGTCAGGTATGCCTCCCTCCATAATGATTGCCCTTCTCTCCTTCATCATTGGATTGCTTACAGCCCACAACCTTGCAGCTATAGGTATTCTTTACCCTGTGCTTTCCCCTTTCCTTGACTCCCTCTCCATGATAAGTTTGCTTTACATTTCTTCCTTCATGGGTTATCTCATCTCCCCCATTCATCCATGCATTGTACTCACCTATGAATATTTCAAACCAAAATTCACAGATGCCTATAAATTGCTCATTCCCCCATCCATAGCAGTGGTTATCATTGCCACCCTATTCTACTCTCTCATATGAAAAATCTCCTCCCTGCTTATGCCGCAGCACCATCGGAGTTCTGTAACACCTTTTTCCTCAAGATATTTCATTGCTTCCATTGAAGGATTAGCCATCTCTTCTGCCCCTGCCTCTATGAGGGGAATGTCCAGGCGGCGGGGGCGCATACATCCAATGGCGATCCTGCCAATCTTCTTTTTTGCCTCTTTGAAGAATGTTATCGCCTCCTCTGCATCAATCCTTACGTTCTCAAAAGGGGTTTTTGCCGCTGGAATAATAAAATTGAGAACCAGTTTCTCAATCTTGGAATTTTTTATTTCATCGAGAATTTCCCATTCCTCTATTTCTCCATAGTTCAGGCCGGCCGTTATATGGGGAGATATTTTCAATCCCGCATCCTGCAGGATATGCATGTTGTTTAGGTAATCCTCCATTGTTTTTTTCAATCCAAAAACATTTTTTATGGCGTTGCTGGAGGGAATGTCCACGAAAGCAATATTTGCAGCAGAAGAAATTTTTTCCGCCATATCTTCATCAACAAATCCAGGATGGATGGCAACATATAATTTCTCCTTCAATTTTTCTATTGAGGGAAGCATTTTTTCGAGATTAAGCAATCTGCCATTTTTATCAAAGCCCCCGCTTATGAGAACACCGTTCAGCTTTCTTTCTCTCATTTCCTCATGAAGCTGTTCCATGCTCATCATCTGATGAAGGAATCTGCCCATGCAGTGTTTGCAGTTGAGCATGCATTTTGTGGATAAGGTTACGGGAGGGAAATATGGCTTTGGAAGGTAGGCAATCATTTCGCTTCCTCTAAGAAGTTCTGAAAAATCTCCACACCATACTGGGTGTGCTCCACCTCTGGGTGGAACTGTAAGCCGAATAGCGGCCTGCTTGCATGGCGCATTGCCTGAACCCTGCAGTTTTGAGAGGAAGCCAGTAGGGTAAAATTAGGGGGCAATTCAGTAACCTCGTCATTATGGCTTTCCCAGACAATCATTTTTTCCGGCAGATTTCGGAAGAGAGCATCCTCTTCTATCACCTCTATTTCCACCTTCCCGTATTCTGGTATGGCAGCCGGCTCAGCTTTTCCTCCAAAAAATCTCGCCATGAATTGATGCCCTGCACATATGCCAAGGACGGGGCAGGAGGCGTGAAGCAAATATTCATCACAGTTTCCAAGTTTATTCTGAAGCCCAACGCGGGGTGCGCCTCCAGATAGAACGAGGGCATCGGCATCCTTTATTTTTTCCAAGGGCGTGGTGTTGGGAACAATTTCCGCCTCCACGCCTATGTAGCGAAGCACCCTCCACTCGCGATGAGTCCACTGTCCGCCATTGTCTATGACATAAACTTTCATTATTCAAAAAATGGGAGGAGGATATAATTTTTCTGATAACATTTGAGAGGGTGCGACTGAAAGGTCTTATGAAAATGAAATTGGTGGACTTTTTAAGGAAACACCCGGCATTATCTTATTTGGGAACTTTGCAGAAACGAAAACAATCGGGTAAGTTTTATAAATCATTAATGAATTAGAGATAAAAAATGAGGGGGTATGAAAATGGAGCAGGTTAAGGGTAAAAACGGGTTTTTGGGAAAGAATATGATATGGATAATCGGGATTGTGGCCATTGTTGCAATTCTGACAATGGCGGGGAATGCAAGAGGGGCGACAATAAATGTGCCTGCCGATTATCCAACGATTCAGGACGCAATAAATGCTTCCAATGATGGAGATACGATTATCGTTGCAGCAGGAACATATACGGAGCAACTAATGATAAATAAAAGCGTTAATTTGGTTGGTCAATCGGGAGCTAAAATAGTTGCTCCAAATAATGCAAGCAGGAATACCTATAAGATACAGGAAAGTGGCCACACATTTGATCCAATTATATTTGCATATGGTGGAACGTATAGTGCGGGAAACAATACAGTATGGGGTAGCGGAGTTATACATGTAAATATATCTGGATTTGAAATAGATGGAAACAATGATGGAGTAGGAGATGTATACGCTGGCATATTTCTGAGGAATGTAGAAGGCAGAATATATAACAATTATGTACATAATATGCATGTTTCATCTGGCAATCCCCAGACGTTCTGTATAGAGGGCTATGGTAATTCAAATGTTAGGGTGGATAACAATACAGTGATGAATTATACCAGAGGAGGAATAGTATTTAACGGCGATTTGGGAAGTTTGCCAGACCCATATGCAATCGTTGAAAATAATACCGTTGTAGGAAATGGTTTGAGCGATGGCGGAGGATGGGCAGAAAATGGAATACAGATCGGATGGGAAGCAAGTGGAATCGTGCAATACAATGATGTCTCTGCCAATGGATGGCCGGGGGGAAACTGGGCAGGAACTGGTATACTAATTGCAGGAACAGGAGAGGTTACAGTAAGAAATAATAATGTTCATGATAATGAAGCCAGCATTTCGGCAGTTGGATATGAAGATTATAAGAATGCACCATGCTATAATATCACCATTAAAAATAATAAAGTGTATTCAAATGTATATGGAATTAGTGCTGAAGCAAATGTTAATCATGTTAGAATCAAGAACAATACAATATATGAGAATGACTATGATGGAATTGACATTTGGGCGTATGTTAATATGTGGGGAAAGGAAACATCCTATCCAGATAATATTACCATACAAAACAATAAAATTTATAATCATACTTATTGTGGCATTTATCTAAGCGATGTATATGACAATATTTCAATAAATCAAAACAATGTCCATCATAATGGAGAAGCGGTCTATT
>JAGGZK010000018.1 GCA_021162065.1 Thermoplasmata archaeon | reverse complement strand
TTCTACCATAAGATTTCTGGTTAAGGTGATATTGAAGGTATTATCATGCGTATAAACGCCTATCCCTCCACTTTTTGTTATTGTGTTGTTTCTTATCATTGTATTGGAGGAATGTATTTCCATTCCCAATCCCGCATATTCAACAACGTTGTTCTCTATGGTAATGAAATTCACTTCTTTTGTTTCAATCCCATAAAGTCCTCCTCTGATAATAAGGTTCAACAAAGTGCAGTTATTTGCCTCTATCAAAACCGTTGTCCCCTCCTCATTTCCTCCTCCATCTATTATTGGCCTTTCTCCTTCTTTTTTTATTCCAACCAATGAAATGCTTTTGTTTATGACAATGCTTTCATTATAATTGCCGGGATAAACATAGATAGTATAGCCATTGGTAGCAGCATCTATTGCCTCCTGTATGGTTGTGTAGTTGTCTTCGCCATTTCCCCCAACATACAGGATATCTTCTCCGCTGCCTTCATTTTCCATTAAAGAAATTTTGTTTCCATTTATGGATGAAAATGGAATGAATAAAAGAATTGCAACCATCGCTGCAATAATTTTTTTCATGGTTTTATATCACCTCCATTTTTAAATTTCTTTTGACGTATCCTGGGGTATCTGAATCTGAGAGCATCCATTCAATCCAGACAGGGGTATAGTCATCTTCATATCACTTGCATCTCTTCTTTTCCTTTTTCAATCCAATAAATCTAAAAACCCCTTTGCATATACCCAGCATGCTTATCACAGAGCCGGAAAAAATTCTGGAAGTGGCAAGGCAGGCAAGAAATGTGGCGGTTGTGGGGATTTCCAAAAATAAGGAGAGGGCAAGTTATGAGATAGCAGAGCAGATAATGGACCGCTACAACCTATTCCTTGTCAATCCAAGATATGCGGGAGAGGAGATTCTGGGAAAGGTTGTTCTTCCATCTCTCAAGGATATAGAGGAAAACATAGACATAGTGGATGTTTTCAGAAATCCGAATTTTGTGGAGGAGATAGTGAAGGAGGCCATTGAGGTGAACGCCAAAGTTATATGGTTTCAACCGGGCTCGGAAAATATGAAAGTAATCGAGAAGTATAAGGATAGAATAGACATCATATACAACTCCTGCCTTGGAGTGGTAAGGAAAATGCTTGATTAGACCATCTTTATTTTTCCCAGTTGTGGCTCATATATCTGGCCCTTCTCCAGCAGAATCACCATTACCTCCTCCACAACCTTTCTCTCCATGCCGCGCCTCTCCGCCTCCTGGATGACCTCATCCCATATGGCCCCCTCTTCTTTCTGCATCTCCGCTATTATCTCCAGAACCTTTTCCTCTTCCTCCGCATAGTCCTTCCTGAGTTCCTTTTTCCCTGTTGTTATGAAGGAGATGGCATCCCTCACCATCATTTCATATCCTTCGAGGTCAACATCCTTGTAAACCTTCAGTGCCTCACTCACTCCCTCCGCCACCATGGGGGGATATCCCAGTTCCCTGAGTTGCTTGGAGGTGGCTGCATTCATGGACATGGCATCTTTCATGGCATTTATTCTCATTAATGTGCCACGGCATGCCTCCATTATCCAGTGGTCTCTCGTTTTTTCATCCACCTCCTTCGCCATCTCGGCCCTTGCAGAGACGTATAGCACATTCTCCTCCGGCTCGTATATCCTTGCCTTTCCCACCACGGCGATATAACTGGGCACATCCATGTCCGCCAGTATGCTTGCCACTTCCGGTTCAAATGCTTCTGCATAAACAACATGCATGCCCGTTGGATCAGAAACTCTCGCCCTTCTCCTTATTCCCTCCGCCCCTATCTCCTCCACATCGGTGAGCACACCAACAATGAAGAGGCGGTTCACCTTCGCCCCAAGGGGAGTCAGAACATATCTCGGCTTTTTCTCCCCGGTGCTCTCTATAACATGGTTGGACTCATTATATTCCGCCGCAAATATTCTCCATGCCGGCTCCCTCATTGCAATCCCTCCAGCTGCATTTTTATTTCCTCCAGTTCTCCCTCCCTGTCTATGCTCACCACCTCGGCATCCCTTGCGAATATGGTGACTATGAAATCGCTGGGCAGAGAGTCGCCTTTAATCTTTACCACGGTGGCAAACAGTTTGTCAACAATCTCATCGTGAACTATGGAGTAATCCATCGCCTCCTTTGCCACATCCATATACTCCTCCATCTTCTTTCCCAGAAGTTTCTCCGATAACTCTCTGTTGAATATCACTTCCACCGCTCCCGTGCCATCGTCCACCAGAGCCCTTATCCTCAAATCCGGTATGCCCTCCACCTCTCCATGCTCCTCGCAGACCCCATCCCGAAGTTTCCTGTTGCAGTGGGGGCATCGGAATATTATGCCCGCATCCCTTCTCACATCCAGTATTGTGCCCTCGATGGTGAGGTCAACGCCTCCTCCCGCCTCCACCACCTTGTAGAGGGGGACGACCCTTTCCTCCATGACTATGTCCTCATCAACTTTTTCCACCGTGGAGTTCTCATCGAATATTATCTGGGGGGCTCCTCTCCATTTCCTCACATAGGCATTTTTGATTCTTATCACGTCCCCCTCTTTCAATCCGAAATCCTTCCAGGCGGTGAATCTGACCTTTGCCGTCTCGTCAGCCATAATGCCGGAGAAAACCTTTCTCGCCTCCCCCCCTATGTTCACCTCCCTCTCCTCCATGGAGAGAATTTTCCCTCTCACCTCCACATTGGATAGGCCGGGCTTCAAATCAATGAGGTTGTATTTCTGGGGTGCCCTCTTTATGAGTTCAATATCATAGTCCACCTTTTCCACCGTGCTCCATTCGGAAAGGCTCAATCTGGGCTGCCCCTCCCACTCGCTGCTGGACGCATTCTCAATTCTTATCACATCCCCCTTGTTGAGTCCGAAATCCTTCCATGCCGTGAAGGAGAGTATGGCGGTGTCGTCTCCCAGCAATCCGCGATATATTTTTCTCCTTTCTCCCCTCACCTCCACTTCCCTCTCGTCAATGGCTATTATCTTGCCGACCGTGCATATGTTTCGCTCTCCCGCCTCTATGTCCTTCAGTTTTTTCTCCTTCATCACCTCTCCATATTTGCTCATTACCGCCTCCTTTGCCTGCTCCAAGGGAACGCCATAATCCACAAATTTCTTCAAATCCTCCATCACCTTGTCTTTATCCGCCTTCACGCTGGCGAGAATTTCCTCCACCGCCTTCTCGATTTCTTCCATCAATCATTAATTAAGACCCGCTATAAAATTTTATGTGTATAGCCAGGGCGCCAGCAGCATTTTCAAGGTTACGAGAGCATCCACTATTTTTTCAATGAGCATGGTGATGAATTGCTGGAAAGAGGGCATGAGGGGCATTGCCACCTTCATCTCCGCTTCCTCGCTCATCATTCCATCGCTCACGTTGCCGTCCCCGTTGGGGTCATCTATTGCCACGACGCTCACCACAAATGTTTCCCTTTTGTAGGGCGTATCGCTCTTCCATGTATGCTCAACCACGCATTCCGAGGAGTTTTCATATGGCCCAAGCCATCCGCTGCTGCTTCCATCACCCCAGTCAAATTTGAAGTATATTGTATCGCCATCACCATCCACACTGCTTGCCCTGAATTCATATGCCCTTCCGAACCACCCCTGGGGAGGAATGTAGTTTGTTGAAATGGTTGGCTTCTCGGGCGCATGATTCTGACGGGGCGATATGACGGCATAGGTGTAATAATAGGCATTTCTGCCCTCCGCATCCGTGGCATGGAGCGTGATGTTGTATATTCCCTCGCTGGAATAGATATGGGTTGCGTTTCTTTCATTACTTGTCTCTCCGTCTCCGAAATCCCACTCCCATTTTATGGGCATGGTGCCGTTGCTGGCGTTGGCATGGAAATGCACCGGCTTGTTCTCTTTACCGTAATAGGGACCATCTCCATCCACCTCAAATTTTGCCCTGTAGTTCACATGGATGGAAAGCGGCTCGCTCCACTGGCTTTCCAGTTTCAAGGTATCTCTCGCCTTCACCTTTATGCTGTAATCGCCCTCCTCGCTCCATGAATGCTCTGCCTGCACACTTTCACCGCTTTCATAGGGCCCGAGCCATCCACTGCTGCTCCCGTCACCCCAGTCAAAAAGGTAATAGACGTCGTCACCATCGGGGTCGGTGGTGGATGACGAAAACTTATAGAGGGTGTCCTGATAGAATATGGAGGCATCCGATTCCGGTTTCTCGGGGGCAAGGGGTGCATGATTCACGCCTGATGGATACTCATAGGCGCCTACGTCATAGCCCGCCCCCTGGGGTCTTGGATTTCCATCATAATCTACCGACGGGGCGTTGGAGGAGGTGCCGTTGTCGATGGCCATGCATCCCTCCTTTAAATGAAAATTCCATCCGTTCATGTTCTGAAACATATCGGAGGGGTTGAAGCACACTAAGGAATGAATGTCCTGCCCGCTGTATGAGGCCCATCTCCCCTGACGGATGTCCTCCATGGAGAATTCATCGGTGTAGCCCACTGCAATGGCTCTCGCCCCGTCGTTGTGGAATATGTTGTAATCGCCGTGATAGTTGCTTGCATCCCTCTGTTCGAAGGCAAGCCCTATGTTGTCCCCTCCCGCAAGAATGCAGTTGTACATGTAAAGAGTATCCTGCGAATTTTCCACCCATATGTTATACACGCCGGCGTCCACAAAGTTGCAGTTCTGCAATCTCACAGTGCCGGCATTTCCGTCCCAGTCCAGTTCCACGTTGGATATGGTGTTGTGGTAACTCAGGCAGTTTATCAGTTTCACATTGTCATGCCATATCTTATAGCCGCCGTTCCAGCATCCATGGGCGGAGCATCTGCTGAGTATAGTATCTCTCGCACTTATATCAAAGCCATCGAAGACATCGTAGGTGGTGCATCTGTTAAAAACAAAATCATGCTGCTCCCCATGGCCCAAGGCAAATCCATCCACATTCTGCGATGCATCCCTCGCGTTGTGGGCAACGCAGTCATTTAAAACGCCGTTGTAGCATGGATCCCCGCCGGAGGGCGAGGCATCGAAGCCGTATAAATCAAAGTGGTGTATGTCCACGTTGTTGAGTTCAAAATCATGAGTTCCGTCGGCCATTCCTATTCCAAATGTGACATAGCAGACCTCGCAGTTGGATATGTAAATGTGGGAGGCATGGGCCACCCATATGCCCGTGTCGCTCCAGTTGCATATTTTGATGCCAGAAATTTTGATGTAGGAATGGGTGATTGTGAATCCCGTGCCGGATGCCGCGCCATTTCCGTCTATGACGGGCGTCTCTCCCCCATAGGCGCGAAATCTTATATAGTTTCCATCGCTCCCGCTCCTTGTTGTGTAGACACTTTCATGGTATGTGCCCCCTCTTATGTAAACCGTATCTCCCGCATTCATCACATCGGCAGCATGCTGTATGCTCTCCAGGGCATGTCGAAGGTGCCGGGATTGGAGTCATCGCCCCAGGGAGCCACATAGTATGTATTTCCCGAAAGAGCATCGCTTCCATATGAGCCATTAAAGAAGAACGGCATCATTAAAAGAAGAGCAAGAACAGATATGGAAAACCATTTTTCCATCATGAATTTAATCGAGGAGGATTTTAAATAATTTTATGAAATTATGGATGCCTTTCCCCTCAATCATCCATGACCCAGGGATAATTGTTATAAACCTCTAACCATTTTATACATGGAGGCAGATGAAGGCACTGGGCATTGTCATGATTGTGTTCATGCTAACCATGGCCAACATACCGGCCGAGCCCGTGAAAGAAGAGCAGCCATCCATAAACATATGCGTGATAAACGGGTTTTTTGTGTACAGAGGGGAGGATGGGGGCAGAGTATACTTCAAAGCCATATATGCGAGAATGGCGTTCATGACGGAGGATAAGGAGTGGGATCAACGCATCTCATAAATTCCAGCATCGCCTTCTCAAAACCCTTCCATTCCGTTTCCATATCCCTCGACAACTACACCTATATTTTTATCGCCTTCGCCTCCAACTGGGAATTTGTCAATGCTTCATGACCATATGGGCTGCCATCCCGGCTCCAAAACCGTTGTCTATGTTTACCACCACTATGCCGGGCGAGCAGCTGTTGAGCATGGCCATCAGGGCGGCAACGCCGTTAAGCCCCGTTCCATAACCGATGCTGGTGGGAACTGCTATTGTTATGGATGATGCGAAGTTGGAAACGAGGGTGGGCAATATGCCGTCCATTCCTGCCACCACCACAACCACCTTGGCATTTTCTATCTCCTCCCTGTAAGGGAGTATGCGATGGAAGCCGGCGGCCCCCACGTCATATATGCGATGCACTTCATTGCCTAATTCCTCTGCTGTCACCGCCGCCTCCTCTGCTATGGGTATATCGCTGCTTCCGGCGCTTATCACCGCCATGTAGCCCTCGCTTTTCTTCTCCGCCCTCTCCCCTATGACTATCATCCCGCACTTTTCATAGTAGCGGGCGTTTTTGATGTGTTTCACATGCTCATATATCTCCTCATTTGCCTTTGTGATGAACACCTTCTCATGCGCTGCCATTTCCTCTGCTATCCTTTTTATCTGCTCCACGCTCTTGCCAGGAGCATATATCGCCTCCGCCATGTCCCGTCTCAACCTTCTGTGGAAATCGATTTTGGCAAAATCCATGTCCATGAAGGGCAGGCCCTTAAGAATTCTCATGGCTTCTTCCACATCCATTTCTCCTTTGCTCACCCTTCTGAGAATCTCCTCCACATCCATTGAAGCCAATCCCATTGCAAAATTTAAATGTTTCATCGCATTGCATCTTAATGAGATGGAGATATGTGGCTGTAGCCGTGGCGGTAATTTTCATCATTCTTGTTGCTCTCTTTCCCCATGCCCTATATGACAACTTCCTCTGGAAATACATCATAGGGCCCGTGGTGGCCGACGCCGCAGGCAAGCCGGTGCAGCACAATGGCGTGTATGCATACGAGGGCTACACTCCTGTATCAGAGGTCATATACGGCATCCTCATGGTGTTGTTCATATACCTCACCTATCTCTTCTTTGAAAGAAATGGCATAGTTGTTGATTTACGCTTCCTCCTCCTCTCCATTCCCTTCATGCTATACGGCTCCATGGCGCGGGTGATGGAGGATGCCGGAATATTCTCCCGCCCCCTCTCCTATTTTTTTATCTCCCCCTTCATATACGTGCAGATAGGCATCCTCTTTGTCTTTTCCCTTCTCTATGGCATACGTTTCAGAGGAAAGAGGGCCTTCATGCTTCTTATGCTGGCAGCCATCGTAATTTATTCTCTCCTTTACATCTTCCTCCTCTCATCTCCCTATGCTCTTCATCCCGCAATTTTTGTTATTCTCTCCCTGATTGCCCTCTGGATTTACGGGAAAATGGAGGATGGCTACCTCTCATCCATGTTCTCCATCGGATTTCTATGTTTTTCCTCCTCCCTTCTCTCCCTCATCCTCTTTGCCATTAAGGGAGCGAATTTGTTCCCTGCCATTCTCATCACTCCTCTTCTCGCCGCCTTAGTGGCAATGTTGCTGTACTTTTTAGGCATAAGGTTCAATTTTTCTCTGCTCAGGAACAGGATAAATTTTACCCTCATATTTGGCCACATGCTGGACGCCATAACCACCTACTTTGCCGTGGTGAACCCCTTTAAATGGAAGATAAACTATGGGGAGAAGCACCCCTTGCCGGATTTTCTCATGAAAAGTTTCTATGGAGTGGGCTATCCTGTCCTAAAGTTCCTGGTGATTCTTGGGGTCATATATGTAGTGGATGATCTGAAAAAAAATCTGAAGAATACAATAAAATTCTTCATTCTCTTCTTGGGGCTTTCTCCTGGAATGAGGGATGTGCTCCGAATCCTGCTGGGAGTATAATTTTTATATCTTTCCCCTTTTATTCCCATGAAGATTCTCTTCATCCACGCAGATTATATGGAATACGAGGCGAAGGAGAAGGCCATAGAGGGGGCGGAGGAGATAGAGAAGAAAAAGGATGCCATGGATGACGTGCTTGTCGCCTTCATTTCTGTGGAAGAGGATGACGAGTGGCATGGGAAAGCGAGCGAGGAAATAAAGAAGGTTGCATCCATGGTAAATGCGGAGAACATAATGCTCTACCCCTATGCTCATCTTTCCAGCAATCTCGCTCCTCCATCCAAAGCGGTGGAGATGCTACGGGCCGTAGAGGAGGATTTGAAGAAGGAGTACAACGTAAAACGCTCCCCCTTCGGATGGTACAAGTCCTTCAAGATACAATGCAAGGGCCATCCTCTCTCCGAGCTCTCCAGACATGTGGAATGCAAGAAGGAGGAGGAAGGCGGGGAGGAGATAGAATCGAGATGGTATATCCTTACGCCTGAGGGTGAGCTAATAGATGCGGAAGAGTTCGACTTCACGGGTCATGAGGGGCTGAAAAGGTTTTATGAGTATGAGGCCCATGGAAGCAGGCAGGCCAGCGAGGAGCCGGCCCATGTTAAACTCATGAGGGAGCATGAACTGGTTGATTATGAACCTGGCTCCGACTACGGAAACATGAGATGGTATCCCAAGGGGTATCTCATAAAGCGGCTTATGGAGGAAAAGGTGGAGGAGATGTGCCTCGGCATAGGCGCCATGGAGGTGGAAACGCCCATAATGTATGATTTGAATCATCCTGCATTGAGTAAATATGTGAAAAAATTTCCGGCAAGGCAGTACAGGGTGAAGGCGGATAAGGGCAAGGAGATGTTTCTGAGATTTGCCGCCTGCTTTGGCCAGTATTTGATGGCCCATGATATGGTCATCTCATATCGCCATCTCCCCCTCCGTCTCCTCGAAATCGCCAAATCCTTCAGGAAGGAGCAGCACGGGGAGGTTACGGGAATAAAAAGGTTGAGGGCATTCACCATGCCGGATATGCACACCCTCTGCAGGGATGAGGAGCAGGCACTGGAGGAGTTCAGGAGACAGTTCATGCTCTCTCTGGAATGGGCGAAGATGATAGAAATTGAGGGGGAGATAGCCATAAGATTCGTCAGAGAATTTTTTGAGAGAAACAGGGAGTTTGCGGTTGAACTCGTAAAAGCATGGGGCAAGCCGGTGCTGGTGGAGATGTGGGAGAAGAGATATTTCTACTTTGTCATGAAATTCGAGATAAACATGAACGACAGCGTTGGCAAGGCCTTTGCCCTCTCCACCGTGCAGATAGATGTTGAGAATCCATACTCCTTCGACATAACCTATGTGGATGAGGACAACAACAGGAAATATCCTTATCTCCTCCACGCTTCCATTTCCGGAGGAGTTGATAGAAATGTGTGCGCCATTCTGGAAAAGGAGGCAATGAAGATGGAGCGGGGCGAGAAGGCATCCTATCCCTTCTGGCTGGCCCCGACGCAGGTGAGAATAATACCAGTAAGGAATGAATTTCTGGAGGAATGCATCGAGCTTGCCAAAAAAATAAAGGCAAGGGTGGATGTGGATGACAGGGATGAGAGTGTCTCAAAAAGAATAAGGGAGGCGGAAAAGGAATGGGTTCCCATCATTATAGTTTACGGAGATAACGAAAGGAACGGCGTGTTCAGACCCCGCTACAGATTTGAATGCGACGAGAATGAAATAAATCTGGAAAGACTAAACAAAATCATAGAGGAAAAAATGGAGGGATTCCCCTTCAGGAAACTTCCCCTGCCCCTGCTGTTGAGCGCAAGACCGAGATTCAGATAATCTCACCCATGTTTTCTTATCCACACCGCTATCATGGCAAGGCCCAGCAGCACCAGGAAGGCGGGAAGAATTATCTGCATAAATGTGAGCAGGAACGCCGCCTGCTCCGCCTCCTCCGCCATCTCCATCACGGACTTTTCCGTTGCCCAGTAGGTTAGGTCCATTACCTTCACCTTTCTGCCTGAAAGCTTCTCCACCATCATCATCTGGTTTCTGGCTGCGTTCAAACTCTCTTCCAGGTCTTGGGTATGGAGATTTACCTGAAGCGCCGGAACCTTTGAATTTGATAGTTTGATGAGCCCCATCATCTGCTTTGCCTGCTCCGCCATCTCGTTTACGGTATCTTCGGGAAAGTAGAGGTTAAGCCGGTAAACATCTATCCAGAAGGGGCCTCTTGCACCTATGAGATTTTCCATGAGGTTTATTTTCTTCACGGAATCCTTTTTCATATCCACTATAATGCCGGTGTTGGGTTCAACCCAGTAATAGGTGGTCGTGATGTACTTTACGGTTAGAGGCATTCCAAGGGATGTGTCCTTGACCATTCTATTTTCTTTGGTTTCAAAAAGATAGGTGTGAACGCCCGCATGATCCTCTTCCCTGACAAATTCAACGGGGGATGGAGCATTTATCTCGGTATTCCACATAAAATAATTCCTTTTCTCGGTGCCCGGCGGGAAGGTGTAAAGGCCCTCTCTTTCCATGTCTCCATAATTTCTTGCCTCCTCGGATGTGTCGGCATACACGCCATGGTATTCCGTGGTGCAGGCGAGGTCTATCTTCCCTCCTGTTTTTTTGTCATAGGTGGTCGTCTCATCCTTTATCACAAGAACCTTATCTTTGCCTTCCCAGTAAACATTGGACACACTCACATTTCTAACCATCTCTATGCTCTTGCCTCCCATGGTTGCTGCCCATAACTCGCCATCCATTTTTATCTGCCCTGCAAAATTTTCGGGTATGGTGTGGAGGTCCGGGAAAAAGGCATATACCTTGCCCTCCTTCTCCACATACGCAACTGCTCCAGAAGTGGGTTCCACATAGTAGGTGGTGTTGCCCGAGTAATACAGTTCTGCATGCCTGTCGCTCAAGCCCTCTATCTCCATATTGCCTATGTACTTGTTTTCCGTGTTGACAACATATCTGTAGGTTTTGAGTCCTCCTATGGAGTACTCTCCATCATACCTTGCTATGGAAACATCCCCTATATCGGAATCCCAGAGCATATAGTCATGCTTTTCCACTCCAACGGGGAATGTCATCAATCCCCTCTTATCGCTCAGCATCTCAATATATTCCATGGTGTAGGGATTGACCGCATCCTCAGAGGATGAGCACAGCTCCTCCACCCTCCTTCCATTCTCATCCAGGGCCAACATGTCATTTTTTATTACGTAATAATCGGGATAAGCACTCTCCACCTCTATATGATTGCACACGGTAAGATTGAATACATCCTGCTCTCCATTGGTGGTGTTGAGAATCTTTGCATTGCCAGAGAGATAGACACTCATATTCAAATTACTCGGAATTTTGTGCAAATCCGGAAATGCGGCGTACTGGTCAACATGCTTCTGCAAATCCACTATGGTCCCCGTCTTTGGCTCCACCCAGGCAAATAGGTAGCCGCTATAGTACATCTTCGCCTCAGGTAAAATAGGAAGATAACCCGTGAAAATATCATTCTGCTCCCCATAATATTTGTAGGTTTTTATGCCTCCCCTCTCCTCCTCTCCCAGTAGAGTTGCCTTAGCCAGCGCCTCGTCGCCACTTATATAGCCCTCCTTGAAGGCATCATCCAGATCTGTGTTCCATATAAGATATTCCTTGTCCTTGTCCACGCCCACGGGGAACATCCAGTAGCCCATACGATCCACATCGCCATATCCCTCAATATTTTCTGTGGTGTGGGGGTCTATGCCATATATCTTTGTCATGGTAAGCTCCGGGATGCTCTCTCCCGTCTGCTTGTTCTTCACCTCGATGTCTTCCCTCACAATCAGAACATTACCCTCCTCCCGCAATGCCTTCACATGCCTCACTATCTCTATATCGATGTAGTCAAGGCGGAGGGTGGTGTCGTTGAACATGCCCAGTTTTCCATTATAATAAATGTGTTCATCAAGGTCTGCGGGCAATCTTTTCATGGAGGGCACAACATAGAATGCCAGTGAAGGGGATATCAGAAAGAACACTACTGCCAGCACTGCAAGTATGTCCCATTTATTCATAAAAAAGAATTGGCAACTCATTTAAGAAGGTTTTGAAAATGTGATGCTACTTAAGCATATCAAGATTCTTCTCCAATCTTTTAAGATTTCTCTCCATCCTCTCCATCATTCTGTTTCCTATCTCCACAAGCAACTCCACATATTCATCTCCACCATATATTTTCCCATCCACACCCAGAGGGGCATCTATCCTCTCTGTTCCAAGAATCTCCACCATTATTTTGCCGTTGACGGACTTTATGGATGAATGTTTGAACCCGCTCTGATTTGCGACATTCAGCAATTTCCTCGCATCCTCCATGGATATGGCCGCCACATGAAAAATGGAGGACTGGACAAGAAACCATATCTCTCCCTTTCCTCCTTTCTGCAGCGCCTTTTTCACCTCTCCCACATCCACCTTTCTATGCCATTTTCCGAGAAATTTTGCTTTCCTCTTTCTTCCAAAGGATGGCGCTTCCAGCACCACGATTCTCCCTGAGCAGCTGCTTGTGGTGAAGTAATCGGAGATGGAGTTTATCTTTTCCACTATGGGTTTCACCCTTTCATCAACCTGACCCTCCTCCAGCGCCCTTTCCAGCGATTTCAGCGCCTTTCCCCTTGCCTGTAGAAATCTTCTGTTGAGTTTCTTCGCCTCCTTCCTGAAATGGGCTATTATCTCCTTAAATTCACCCCTTCTTATCCCAATCGCCCCCGCTATCCCCATTATGATGCCCGCTATTGTGTCCGCTATCATATCCAGCATGGTGTTCTCCAGACTTATCTGGGCAACCGGCTCTCCATGAGAAAAAATCTGGTCCGATGCAAATTCGGCAATTTCCCATACCCCTCCCATTGCTATGGTGAATATGGCTATGAAAAAGGCCAGCATGATGGCATCCATATGTATGCGGGGTGAAAACACATCCATTATGTAAACCACGATGAGGGCGAAGAAGGCGACTATCCCGGAGGCAAGAAAATGGGCTATTTTGTCATAGAAGGGGATGGAATACAGATGGAGCACCCCTCCCCATACATGCAGGGAGATGGCAAACACCAGAAGAAGTTCTATGGACCAGTGAACAGAAAAGTGGATGCTCTTCCTTAAAATGATCGGCGAGATGGACAGGAAAAAGGCAAAAAAACAGGCAAAAACCCATAGCCAGTCCTTTTTCCATATGCTCCACAGACCCATGATGAAAAGTGTTCCCTCCAGAATCCTTGAAATAATGAGCCACACCCTGCTGTTCATGGTGTTAAATGGGGAGATTTATAAAATTGTATCTTTTGCCACCCATCATTGCTCTTCAAAACCAAAATTAAAATCTTCATATGCTCTTAATGAAGGTGGAGGTAGGTGAATGAAAATGGAGTTTGTCTGCCAGCAATGCGCAACAGGCATGAAGGGTTTTGCCCGAATCTTATCTCATCCATAGGTCCAGCTTTGCCTGCCCCTCCTTCTTCTTCCCCGTTTCCTTGCCCCCCCTTCTTTCTTCCTTTGCCACCTTTTCTATCATGCCCCTCAATCTCTTTATCTGTTCCATCATCTTTTTCTCCTTTCTTCTGCTGCTCCAGTAATATGCCTCATCTCTCGACCCCCGCATTATGAGTATGTAAACCTCGCCGGGCATTCCTCCCCTTGCTGTCCTTCCCCTTCGCTGTATGTATCTGATGGCCGATGGAACGGGCTCATAAAATAAAACCATGCTGGTTGCTGGAATATCTATCCCTTCTTCCCCGATGCTGGTGGATATGAGAACATTGTATACCCCCTTCCTGAAATCCTCTATCACCTTTTTCTGCTCATCCTGGCTCATGCCGCCGTCGCTCCCCTTCGCCTGCCCCACAAATTTGGCGGCCCTTATTCCCTCCATTCTGCTGATTTCCCCGTATATGGCGTCTATGGTGTCCCTGTATTCCGCAAATATCATGACCCTCGCATCCTTTCTGCTGCTGAAGTGGGAGGCAAGTATCTTTCTGGTAACATCCAGTTTTGGATTTCTGTATTCAAGGGAGAGGATGGCCTCTCTCACCTTTCTGTATCTCGGGTTTGCCCTGATTCTTTTTCCTCCCTTGGAGGTGTCGCTGTCTATTTTGTCCATGTAGTTTATCGCCGCCTCCACCCCCTGGCTGGTGAGCATTTCCTTGAGATGGTATATTTTTATGAGGGCGGAGACAATGCTTATTGCCCCATATACGCTACCTCCTCCCTTTGCCTTCACCTGAAGTTTCCCCTGCAATTCTATGAGCATTTTCTTTGTTACCCTCCTTGGCGAGGAGGAGAATTTTATGTACTTTTTCAATTCCTGAAGAAAATCCTCTATTATGGCGTCAATCGCCATGGAAATTGCCTTTATATCGTGGGGCATGTCTATGAGAATCCATCTCATCTTTCTCTCCGGAATATAGGGCTTTACATCTCTGTCATATTCATTCCTCACCTCTATGTGCTCTATGCCGAGATTTTCCACCACCTCCTTCAGGCGTGAATGGTTGCTTCCCGGAGATGCGGTTAGTCCGAGTGTGATAACGCCATGCTCGATGCATTTCCTCGCTATGGGAACGTAGGCATAATTTCCAACGCATCTATGGCATTCATCGAATATGGCAAGGCGAAAGAGGGAGAAGTCGATGTTCTCCATATCATTTTCTATGGTCTGAGGTGTGGCCACTATTATCCTTGCCTTTTTGTATATTTCCAATCTCTGCTTTTTCCTGGTTTTTTCCCCTGTTACCAGATAAATCTCATCCACCGTAAGCACCCTTTTTAGGGTTTCGTAATGCTGCTCACAGAGGGGCTTTGTGGGGGCAAGAAAAAGAATTTTTCCCCTTCCCACATGATATGCCACCATCATGGCCGCAATCATTGTTTTGCCCAGTCCGGTGGGAAGAACCACCATGGAGTTTCTGTTTTTAATGGCATTGAAAATGTTTATCTGATATTCCCTACTGACTATTGAGTTTTTCTTTAAGTTTTCCATCTCCACGAATTCCTCTGAAATCACCGCATTACAATCCCTCTTTTTCATATAAATGTGTTGGTGAAACAATTTATTAAAATATCACGATTCAATTTCCAGAGATGCGGATTCAGTTTTTATATTAACTTTATAATTCTCATTTCTAACTTATCAGCCACCACTCCATCGCAGCCACCATAATATAATCCAGCAGTCAATGTTATCCATCCAACAATGGGATAATCTATCGTCCACTGATAGGGAGGAGAGTACAGAACATTTACAGGCTCGTATGTATAGTTCCTTTTATCAATATAAAATTCAACCCTTTTTATATCTGCATCAGAAGGATTGTAAACATCAATCATTATGGTTATTTTTCCTATGACTAAGGTTTTATCGTATGGCATTATTTCCCTGTCAAAAATGTAGAGATGATTTTCCCTTGGTCTTGTAATGTTTATTTCTGGTGGTGAATAGTCAGCACATTTTATAATTACACCTTTATACACATCCTTCTCAGTTTCTTCATGTCCCAATAAAATATAGTTATTATTCTCCACAAATATTCTTGCTAACCGGTCTTCTCCTCTCCCTCCAAAATTTTTCATCCATATAACATTATCTCCTCTGCTTTTATCCACCTTTAATAGCCATCCATCTGTCTTACCAACAGCTTTTGTTCCTGTATAACCAACTGCAACATACCCATCTTCTGCTTCTGCAATATCTCCAATAACTACATTTTTACCGAGATAGTTGCAGTACCATATTTTATTTCCCTCGTTATCTATTTTTAGTAAATAAGAACCAGGTTCTCCCCATCCACCTATTAAATAACCACCCTCTATTTCAATTATTCTTGCAGAACCTTCAAAAGCCCCTCTTGTATAAGTTTTGTGCCATATTTCATTTCCATTTTCGTCTATTTTAATGAGATAGATGTTCCATCCTCCATATGTTGTAACAAGGTATCCATCCTCTATTTTTATTGCATCACCCCCCCATTCTCCTTCTGTGTATGTTTTATTCCATATTTCATTTCCATTTTCATCCGTTTTTATAACCAACGGCATTCCTTCTCCAGGTGCTTTTATTCTTTCTCCAACAAGTAAAAAGCCATCTGTTGCTTCTATAACTTTTGCCCCAAAATCATCTATATTTCTCTCTCCATATGTTCTTTTCCATAATATGTTTCCAACTTTATCTGTTTTGATAAGTAACACATCATTTTCACTTCTGTTATTTACTCTTTCCGTATATCCTCCAATCACAAATCCATCATTCACCTC
>JAGGZK010000070.1 GCA_021162065.1 Thermoplasmata archaeon | reverse complement strand
TATGAAACGCAGAATGCCACCCTTGAGGCAGATTTGACCCCGCCGGATGTAACCTTTGAGTTTGGTACGCCCTATTATAGCGGGAGCAACTGGATAACATCCTCAACACCTCTTTATATCAATGCCACCGATGCCCATGACTACACCATATACTACCGCATATGGAATGGAAGCTGGCAGGAATGGCAGAGCGGTTTGATAAATACTGACATAGTACTTCATCTTCAGAACGAGGGAATGTATTACATTGAATACTATGCCAAGGACGAGTATAACAATACCAGTCCTGTGGGCAATGTAACCATCTATGTGGACAATACCGCACCTGTGACAACCCCTGCCCTTACTCCTGCTTCTCCAGACGGAGAAAATGGATGGTATGCCAGCAATGTTACCGTCACCCTCGCATCTGTGGATGATGGATGTGGAGTGGCCAGCATATATTATAGAATCGACGACGGAGCCATAACGGAATATGTGGGGGCGTTTGTTGTTACCGAGGGAAATCACATTATCTACTACTATGCGGTGGACAATCTTGGCAATCAGGAGGAAGTGGCAACCCAGGAGATAAAGGTTGATGAAACGGCGCCATCCATAACATATGAGATTGAGGGAACAGAGGGCAACAATGGATGGTACACCAGCACCGTCACCATAACTCTCAATGCCACCGATGCCGTGTCAGGCATTCAGGAAGTAAAATATATGGTTGATGGCGGCACATGGCAGGATTATACAGAGCCATTTGCTCTCAGTGATGGAATTCATACCATCAAGTATTTTGCCAAGGACAATGCTGGCAACAATGTGAGTGGTGAGATGCAGGTTTCCGTGGATACCACAAAGCCGACAGCAACGCATACACTTCAGGGAACCCTTGAGGATGGAAAATACACCACTGATGTGAAGGTTACACTCTCTGCAGGCGACAATCTTGCGGGAGTGAAGGAGATACGATATCGCCTTGATGGAGGCACCTGGCAGATATTCACAGGCGCATCTGGAATGGATACTGTCTCAGAAGAAAAGACCCATACCATAGAGTACTATGCCGTTGACAATGCGGGCAATGCTGGAACAGTTCATCAGGTCACCTTCACCATAGAGAAGAACAAGAAACCGGTGGCGGACTTCACCTATACCCCGGCGGAGCCAACCGACCTGGATACCATAACCTTTGTGGATCAATCCACGGATGAAGATGGCGACATTGTCTCATGGTTCTGGGAGTTTGGAGACGGGACAACAAGCACTCAGCAGAGCCCCACACACAAATATGAGGACAATGGAACGTATGTAGTAAAGTTAACAGTCAAGGACGACAAGAACGCCACATCCACCAAGCAGGTGGCAATTGTGGTTGCCAACGATCCGCCCACAGCTAAATTCACCTTCAATCCAGCAAAACCAAAGATAGGAGATGAGATAGAGTTTACATCCCAAGCTTATGATAATGACGGAACCATCGTTTCATATCTCTGGGATTTCGGAGATGGAAACACAAGCACGGAACAGAATCCGAAGCATACATATGACAAAACAGGAACCTACAATGTTACCCTCACCGTTACGGACAACGATGGAGCAACCCATACACAGACACAGGAGATAAAGGTCACCAAAGAAGAAGTGAACATATGGCTCTATCTGATAATAATCGTGATACTGGTGATAATAGCAGCCGTTGTTGTGGCTGTGTGGATGAAGAGGACCAAGAGCTGATTTCTTTCCCCCTTTCTTTTCCATTTCTCTCTGTTTTTTAAATTTCTTATTCGTTTTATTCCCCCTTTCTTTTTCTGAAACTTTAAATAGAGTTATATATTTACATAAACAAGGAGGGTAAAAATGAAAGGAAAAATGGGTATATTCATTGCAATTCTATTTGTAGTAGGCTTAACTGGCTATGCACTGGGTGACGGACAGCACACCATGAAGGTGGTTCCAGAGGAAAAGACAGTTGGCTTGGGAGAGACATTTACCATAGATGTTAATATAGTGCCTTCCTCTCCTGTCTCATCTGCTTTCTGCAACCTCACCTTTGACCCTGACATATTGCAGGCTGTCAGCATTTCCAACGGGAACATGTTCGATCTTTGGCTTGGAGATTTGCCCGGAGTGGCGGATATAGACAACACCAATGGAACCATCACCTATATTATGGCAGCATCCTCAGCATCAACGAGCGGTGAGGGAACCTTCTTCACAGTTACATTCCAGGCGGTGGCGGCGGGCGTGTCATATATAAATCTTGAAGATGCGGTGGTGCAGGGCACCTCTGATATCAATGTCATAAATGGAACCGTTACGGTGGTTCAGGAAGGTGATTACACTCCCCCGGAGATAACACTTGTTACATATCCTGGGGCCATAATAGAAGACAGGGATGTCAACTTTGAATGGACAGCTACGGATGATAACTCTCCATTACAGAACATCACCTTTGCCCATATGCTCTCTCCCTATGAAACGGTGTGGAGCACATGGGGACATGTGACACAGGCAAGTTATAATGACTTGGATGCAGGCACCTACACTTTCAGAATAAAGGCGAAGGACGATGCGGGCAATATAGCATATCTCAATTACTCCTTCCAGATAGTGGACAATGAGGCACCCGTGATAGCATCGGTGAAGGCCACACCCACCACCCAGGCGGTTAATGGAGATGTGAACATAACATGCACAATAACCGATACCTTTGGTGTAGATGAGGCAAAGGTAGTAATAACATACCCTGATGCCACGGTGCATGAGTTTGCCCTCTCCCACGACGGTAAATATTACTTAAATCAGCCATACACCATGGAGGGTGTTTACGAATTCCACATATATGCTAGGGATGTGAATGGAAATGAGGCAAACTCTCCGAACTACCAATTCACCATGGTTGAGGGAGATTTTGTTGCTCCTTCCATAACGGATGTTGCGGTTTCTCCTCTCCTGCAGGATGTGGGGGCGAATGTTACCATTTCATGTATTGTTATTGACAATGTTGCCCTTCAGGATGTTAGAGTAAATATGACCCTGCCCGATGGCAGCCATCTCAATTTCAGCATATTTGCCAATAAGACGGGCGACACATATTACTCCATAAGATCATACAACATCACGGGCGACTACACCTTCTTCATCTATGCTGTCGACACCTCCGGAAATGCCAATATAAGCGAGGAGAAGGAATTCACCATAGATGATATCTCTCCCCCCACAATAGGGGATATAACCATAGAGCCCATGGTTCAGAATATAGGGGATAATCTCAACATCTCATGCATTGTTGTTGACAACGTTGCCCTTCAGGATGTTAGAATAAACATCGAATTCCCGGATGGTAGCCACATAAATGTGAGCATACTCGCCAATGTTACTGGAAACATCTATTTCCTCAACAGAACATATCCCGCAGAAGGAACCTACACCTTCTTCATCTATGCTGTCGACACCTCCGGAAATGCCAATACAAGTGAGGAGCACACCTTCCAGATAAAGGATTTGAATCCTCCACAGGTGAAGATAACATTTCCTGAGGGAGGAGATGTTGTAGGTGGCAGCATTCTTATAAAATGGAATGCTTCAGATGAAAGCGGTGAGGTGGATATAACCCTCAAATACAGCCCCAACAATGGCCAGACATGGACGCTGATAGTGGAGCATACAGCCAATGATGGGGAGTATCTATGGAATGCAAGCAATCTTGCGGATGGAGACGAGTACATCATCCAGATTATAGCGGTGGATGCCTCTGGCAACACAGCAAGATATTTCACCGATACCTTCACCATGGACAACACAGCCCCGACTCTCGATATCTCCAAACCCAAGGCAGGCAGATTATACATCTTTGACAGAGAGGTTCTCCCAATACTGGGCAGCAAGGCCATCATAATAGGAAAAATCACCATTCAGGCGGAAGCCACGGATTCCAGCGGTATAGATAAGGTGGAGTTCTATGTGGATGGATCATATAAGGCCACAGATTCCACACAACCCTATGAGTGGACATGGAGTGAGAAGACACTTGGAAAGCATACACTAAAGGTTATTGCCTATGACAAGGCAGGAAATAAAATAAGCGAGGAGAGAGAGGTATTTGTAATCAATCCTCTCTGAAAAGTTCCTCGTACTCTTCTTCTTCTATTTTTTTAATTATTTCTTTTGGATTCATTCCCTCAATTGTGACTCCCATGGAAACACAGGTGCCCGCTATCTCCTTCGCCTTCTCCTTTAGGCTCTTTCCGAGCAAATCCGTCTTTTTCATCTTGGCTATTTCCACCAGGTCCTGCATAGTTATGTTGCCCACGGGTGTGGAGTCACCGGCTCCCTTTTCTATGTTTGCCCTCTGCATTATCAATGCCGATGCTGGTGGCGTTCCCACCTTCAACTCATAATTCTTGGTTGCAGGGTCAACAATTATCTTCACCGGAACCTTCATTCCCTTGAAATCCTTGGTCAACTCGTTGATTTTGTTCACCACTTCAACCACATTCAGTCCAAGAGGTCCGAGAGCAGGACCTATGGGTGGGCCCGCCGTCGCCTTTCCTCCTTCTACCAGAACTTCCACTTCGTCTGCCATTTTTATCAATCCTCCTTCTTCAATATTCTTACCTGTTCTCCTCTGACTGTTATGGGAATGGGAACCATCGCATCCAGAAGTTCGACGGTGATCTCCTCCTTCGCATCATCTATCCTTGTCACCTTCGCCTTCTCTCCCTTGAAGGGGCCGCTCACCAGTTCCACAATCATTCCCTCCTCTATGTTCGCCACAGCAGATGGCGGGAAGAGAAAATGCTCTATCTCCTCCACCTTTACTTCCTTGTCGAGCACATCTCTTGCATATTTCATGTGGCGTATTATCCTCTTTATTGTTTCTATATCCTCCCCTTCGACAAATATGTATCCGCGCAGTTCCTTCGGGGCAAGAATGGAGTATATTTTGCCAGTTCTTTTGCTGGCCTTCTCGAATAAATTTGCCACATTCTCCTCCTGCCCCACCTGGGTTTTGACAACAAATATCTTTCCCATATTAAATCCCTATCTTATCGGCAACCCATGGCGCCACAACGGTCGCAAGAATATATATGGTGAAGCCTATGAACCCTATTATCAAGATTCCTATGGCGGTCATCTGTGCTGTCTTGGTGTACTCCTCCGGGTCGGGATTCCTGGCCATCTTGAAAACTCTGCCATACTTGCCTTTGCCGAGGCGTTCAAAGCGCTTTTCTATTTTACGCTGAATCTCCCAGGCCTTATCTATGAACTTCTCGCTGCTCATTTTATCATGTCAATTCCATATTCCTTCTCTTCCAGTGCGCTTCTGGGTCCAAGAATCTGCTTGGATTTCACACCGACGAGAACAATCATCACCTTTATGCTTCCCTTGAGGGTGGGGTCAACGCCTGCTCCCCAGATTATGGTGGCATCGGGATTTATTCTTGAATAGAGCTCCTCCACCACTCCCTCTGCCTCCTTAATGGTCATGTCCTCTCCGCCTATCACATTCACCAGTGCTCCTGTTGCCTCGCTTATGTCAACGTCCAGTAAAGGTGATGAGAGCGCCTCGGTGATGGCATCCACCGCCCTGTTCTCGCTATCCGATTCTCCCAGGCCTATCATCGCCACGCCACCCTGCTTCATCACCGTCTTCAAGTCGGCGAAGTCCAGATTTATGAGTCCGGGCTTTGTGATCATCTCGGTTATTCCCTTAATGCTCCTCATCAAAATCTCATCCGCCACCTTGAATGCCTTGTTGAGCGGCAACCTCGGAGCAATTTCCAGGAGTTTATCATTGGGGATGACTATTACCGTATCGCATATATCCTTCAATCTTGCCAGCCCCATATCAGCGTTCTCCTTCCTTATTCTGCCCTCGACGCTGAACGGAAGTGTTACTACAGCAAGTGTGAGGGCACCCACATCCTTTGCAATCCTTGCCACCACTGGAGCGGAGCCTGTGCCAGTGCCGCCTCCCAGTCCGCATGTGATGAAAACTATGTCTGCGCCCTCCAGCAATTTCTTTATCTCTCCTTCGCTCTCCATGGCCGCCTCTCTTCCCCTTTCGGGCAATGAGCCGGCGCCCAGTCCCTTTGTTACATGTCTGCCTATGAGAACCTTGTGGGGTACCTTTGCCTGAAGGAGATGCTGTGCATCGGTGTTGAGAGCGATTAACTCAGCCCCATATATCTTTGCCTCATAGCATCTTTCTATGGTGTTGGTTCCTGCCCCTCCGCATCCCACCACCTTTATGTTGGTGGTGAGCCCCGCAAGTACCTCCTCCAGCTCCCTGTTTCTCTCTTCCAGCTGCCTGACTTCATCATCGGATAAGGCAACGTCATTATTCTCAGCCCTTGAAATAGCTTCTTCAACAATTTTTCTCATGAAGACCACCCTCAAACTTTTAAAGTAAAACAAAAAGGTTTATTAAAAAGTTTTGATGAATCAGTAACTCTGGAAGCATGTATGCTGTTATGAAAGTATGCTGCTCACCTTCTGGGCAAATCCATCGAATCCAACCTCTCTCCCGACCACTTCCATTGCCCCAATTTCCTTCAATTTTTTGCCCCATTCCAGATGGGCGTAGGCACTGAATCCTATCACATTCGCATTCCTGTCTATCTTAAAAATTTCCATGGTTGCTCTGACTCCATCCATATCTATGCCCTTCATCTGTCTATGCATGTCCTCCAGTCGCTCACTGCCAGAGAGATTTAAATCCATAACCACAAGATGCGGTTTCTTACCATTCCTCAGAAGTTTTCTGTATATCTCCACCCCCTGATCACCCGTGTATGCAGAGTATATCTCTAGATTGAGGGGTGATAGATAAGCCTTGAGAAGTTCATGTATCTCCGGTTCATCATCCACTATGAGCACTATCTTCCTCCTCATATGTTTCCGCCTTTATTATAAATTGAAGCAGGGTATTTAAATTTTGGCGGCGAGTTGTCACAACAAAATAATTAAACCTGCAACGCATGCTTTTTCATGGAATATAAGGTTAAGAATATCAAGCTTGCCGATGAGGGCGAAAAACTGGTGGGATGGGCGGAGCAGCATATGCCAGTGCTGATGGACATAAGAAAGGATTTCGAAAAGAAAAAACCATTGGAGGGGATAAGAATAGCAGCCTGCCTGCACGTCACAAAGGAAACGGCTGTGCTGGTGAAAACCCTGAAGGCGGGCGGCGCCACCGTCGCCCTCGCCGGCTCAAATCCCCTCTCCACCAATGATGCCGTTGCTGCCCATCTTGCCAAGGAAGGAATACATGTTTATGCGTGGAGGGAAAATCATGAGAAATACTACTGGTGCATTGACCAGGTTTTGAAGATAAAGCCCAACATAACCATGGACGACGGGGGCGATTTAATAACCACCATCCATACAAAAAAGAGATCGCTTATAAAGAATGTTGTAGGAGGCACTGAGGAAACAACCACAGGTGTGAACAGGCAGAGGGCCATGGAAAGGGAAGGGGTGCTGGAGTACCCCGTTATTGCTGTCAACGATGCCATGACAAAGCATTTCTTCGACAACCGCTATGGCACAGGGCAGTCAACCATCGACGGCATATTGAGAGCCACTTCCCTCCTGCTGGCGGGAAAGAACTTTGTCATCGCTGGCTATGGATGGTGTGGCAAAGGACTGGCGAGAAGAGCGGCGGGCATGGGGGCGAAGGTCATCATATGCGAGGTGGATGAGATAAAGGCACTGGAGGCGGCCATGGACGGCTACAGAGTCATGCCCTTAAGAGAGGCGGCGAAGATAGGGGATATATTTGTTACGGTGACGGGCAACAAGCATGTTATAGATTCCTCCGCCCTCAAAAATATGAAGGATGGTGCAATAGTCGCCAATTCGGGCCATTTTGACAACGAGATAAATGTGGAATGGCTGGAGAAGAGCGCCATTGATAAGGAGGAGATCAGAGACAATGTTGTTGCATATCATTTGAAGGATGGAAGAAAAATATTCCTTCTTTCCGAAGGCCGGCTGGTGAATTTATCTGCCGCCGAGGGCCATCCCCCGGAGGTGATGGACATGTCCTTTGCCAATCAGGCACTGGTGGCAGCATGGCTTGTGAAGGAGGGAAAGAAACTGGATAACAGGGTGTATTCCGTGCCGGAAAAAATAGACAGGGAGGTGGCAAGGAGAAAGTTGAAAACCATGGGTATAAGGATTGACAAACTCACGAAGGAGCAGAGAGATTATCTTAAGGGATGGAAGGAGGGGACATGAGGAAAGTTGCAGAGGCAATAAAAAATGCTGACAGTGTTATAGCCCTGACAGGGGCAGGGATATCGACGGAATCGGGCATTCCCGATTTCAGAAGCAAGGGTGGATTATGGAGCAGATATGAAATTGAGGAATATGGCTATATTCATAACCTTCTGGAAAATCCTGGCAGGGTATGGAAGATGTTTGCTGACATGATTTTCATCCTATTCTATACCATTTTCTTACCGCTTAATAACTTGCGTTCACAAAAATAGCAGCCTTGTTATAGCTCAACCCTGTATGATATAAAAGCATTCCTAATGCTCTTTCTCTAACAAAAATTCTATTTTTCACGATCCATTCCATTATCCTTTCGATTATTCTCATCCCTCTCATTCATGGAAAAATTAAAGGAAGAGATTATAAAATTATTCTTAAGTTGAGAGTCCCACTTCAAACCAATATGTTTTAGCTTCAATATATTCTGTTGTTACTACAATTTATGGAGATACGAATTTATATAATTTTTCTATTTCTGGATTTACTTTTCCCCATCTTATGGTAGAAAAAATAATGTCCACCATTTCTGGCTTTTCCAGAAGATATTCTTCATATTC
>JAGGZK010000021.1 GCA_021162065.1 Thermoplasmata archaeon | reverse complement strand
GCACCCGCTTTAGCGGGTGCGCCTGTCCAAAACCAAAATTTTTCCTGCATGAAAAGTGTTGCTATAAAATATGAGAGCAATCATCCCTAGCCTAAAGGCAAGGGATTTCTTGCTAGTTTGTTAAGAAGAATTTCCATTTTTCTTTAAAGTGGTTTTTCCACCCCGCTCCTGACATAATGCTGGCTTGTCTTCATTCCTTCCGTATTCTCGGCATTATCGGTGGCGTAAAAACGTATTTCAGTCATTTCAGACTCTATTCCATAACTTCCAAAATTGAATTTCGTGCTTTCTCCATACACCGTGTTCTCCCCCATTTTTGTCTCTACAATGCCATCTCCATCGCTGTCCCACCATATCTCATAGTATATGTGGTTGACCCCCGATTCCTCATCACTCGCGTTAAGCCATATGGGTGTCTCCGGTGTAACTTCATATCCTCCCTCCCAGCTGGGCTGACCCACTTCCTCGGTTGTCACAGGAGGTGTGGTGTCCTGCTGGGAGCAATAGTAAACTGTTATGGTATCGCTTCCTTCATTTTCCGCGGCATCCCTTGCCCATGCTGTAATCTCATTCCATCCATCATATAACTCAACATCGAAGTTAAATTCATATGAGGTGAGACTGTCAACCGCCCATGAGTAGGAGGTTTCACCATCCTTCCATTTGAGGGTATAGCCAAACTGAGTGATACCAACATCATCTGTGGCATTTCCAGTAACAATAATATCCTTCGCATCAAATTCGGTTCCCTCTTTAGGAGAGGTTATTATCACCTCAGGAGGTGTCTCATCTTCTTTGCATGTAACCACTATAACACATTTATCCTGGTCTGTCTTCCAGTGCTCATTCGGGAAATCATTGCAATCGGGCTCGTTTTTGAGATGATGGTCGTCCCACACAGTCAGAGTGACTTCATGTACCCCCACCCCAAAGTTATAGGTCACCTTTTCTCCCTCGATATCTTTATCATCATCCCCCTCATCCACGCCATCCCTGTCCCAGTCACCATTATCCGTATTTTTTGTTGGATCAACATCCCAAATCCAGCGATGAATTTTACCATCGTCATCTGTGGATGATGAGCCAGAGCCATCTAAGGTAACTGCAACTGTTTTGCTGCAATCATCTATCTCAAAGGACTGGCGCTCGCCCGCATCTGCACATGGTTTGTAGTAACGGTGCAGAAACTCATCCCAGTGGATTCCCTCATCCCTCCACAAAAAGTTGGGAGTCTCCGGCCATGGATGTGGTGGTAGTTTACCAACATAAGGAACCTTCCCCCACTGGGTCGTTTTATCCTCAGCGTATATGGCAAGGGAATCTCCACCATCAAAAAGCCGGGATGGCCAGGGATTATCAAAGGGATAATCGGTTGTCTTATCCCCATCGCAATCATTGAATGTTCTATTTTTTGTTTCATCTCTCGGAAAATAAATGGATAAGCCATGCGAATTCGGATGGCCGCCACCATGTTTCTCATTTATGATTGCCCCCAGCACCCCATAAAAACCATCTACTATCTTGCTCCACGGCGACTTATATTCCTCATATATGCCATTGTTATTCCCCAGGAGGGAGACGAAATGATATAGGTCAATATAATTTCTGTCGCCATAATGTTCTGCCGAGTATAGGCAATCCTTTACATCCATCTGGCAGTTATCATCGGCATTGCCATGGCTGGCAAAGGGCTCATCCTTTGTATCCCCCCAGTCCTCCATCCCAATCTTCAATCTCAGTGCCAGATCTCTCACCCCTCCATATATCTTTCCAAAACCGCTGCTGAAAAGATTCACTGCACTCAGGGTGTGGCAGTTCCATCCACTATGGTAGCTGTGATAGCTGTCCACCATATACCCCACAAAATTATCGGATGAAATATCCGGATTTTTTTCGAGGTGGTTGAATATATCTTCATAGTCCCAGTTTTTGGCAAATTCTTCAGATGCCACCATGATGGACGCATAATCCCTTACCTGATATGCCACCTCCACATTTGCCATGTAACAGCAGTCAAAACCCAGAATGGAGTAGGATAAAACTCCCGTCGCACTCTTTGCATTACGGAGTGCAGTTTCCAGTTCACCCATATAAAGCCAGTCATCCTCTTTAGCAACCATATTTCGGCTGGTGTAATCCGGCAGGCAACCCTTCCACCCGGCTCCATGCCCATTAAGAATAAGAATGTAATGATTCGCCGGACAGTTTCTTACAGCCCATCTTATAAACTCCACCAGGGAATTCCCATCTCCTGTATTCACCTCTCCTATCCACGCAGATTCGCCGGGAGGCGTATAGGCCCAGACAAAGGTATTGCCCTCTATGGATGTCTCCTCCCAGTCCATTCTTTCGTTATTATCGTCTTTCATCAGCATCCCCCGGAAGGTTCCACCCTTGTTCCTTGACTTCCATTCATCTCCGTCCTTATATGCCTCCTTTATTAGCTCATGCCCGTCTATCTGGAATACAATGTTTACATTTCCATCGCTCCCTACCTTTTCAAGGTCATTCAGCTGGGAAAACAGACTTCCCTCCAGATCACTATTTCCGGGCTTATTATCCGCCGCCATGTATACCATGACCGTCCATTTCTTGGATTGGATTGTTTTCGCCGGGGCTGTCATCTCCTTGCTCACAATACCAAATGCATCCAGATTGCGCCTTCCCGGTGATGGCTCGAAGGCATCCTTTCCTCCAGTTATGCTCCAGTCATCTGGCATATTGGTATCGCTTGAGTCCGAATCCCTGCCAATTGAGCCGCCCTCTCCAAATACAGGCAACTTTGAATATGGCGAAAGATTTTCCATCGGATTGAAGTATTCTTCTGCATTCCATATTCCTGCCTTTGTTGCATAATCATGGGCCGTATCTGGAGTATAATTTCCCTCATAGCAATAGGCAACAAAGTCGATTATTGTTCCTGATGACGGCTTCCCTGTATAAAGAGCACATTCATCGCATGTGTTGTCAAAAAATTCTTGATTGCTTCCGACATAAAATGTTGCATTTCCATCCGAGAAATCATCATCATTGATGCCCTCTCCAAAATTTATGACAAGATAGGTATCATTTGGAAATATCCATGCTGGAAGGGTTGCTATTGCATCCCCATTTGCATTGCTGATACTCCACCCCTTTATTTTTTCATCCTCTCCTGCATTGTACAATTCCACCCATTCTTTTCCGCCATCATCGCCTTCAGGGTCTGCCATTATTTCATTTATCACAACGCCGGGCTTGGATTTAACAAAGTTAAAGATGAATACGCTTATCTCATCGCTTTCATTTCCCTCATGCGAAATGGCTTTGATGGTATACCTTCCCATCACCCTCTCGTTCCATACTCTGGAATAGGGAGGGGTGCAATCACTGAACTTTATCTGATTATCTATATATATGTCGATACATCCCGCCTCTCCCTCTGCTTCAACCTCTATGGTAATCCCCCCTATAATGATACTCATTCCCACCGAAAAAATTTCTCTGTCAAAAAGATACAGATAACCCTTTCTGGGTTTTGTGATGGTGATGCCGTATTCCATTTCCCTACCATTCTTTACCTGTGATGCATGCCCCACAGCAATCACCAGGAGAGGTGTGATAAAAAGTAGCACACAGATGATGATTGCTACTACCCACTCCAAATTTCTATTCATTTTTCTCCCCCTCACTAAAAAGAAGCAAAACGATATATAAACATTCTTATCCGATTGCATTTTTCCTTGCGGTGTAAACACTTATAAACGTTCTGCTGTTAATGTAATGGAGGCAAAAATGAGGGGGTATTATGGGGTAATGGTATGTGGCATCATTCTAATATGTATTGTGGCTTCAACAATTTCACCGCTCTCACATGCGGAGAGAAAAAATGATGAAGTGATTTACAGAGGTGTTAGACTTAACATGGCAACCAACTATTTTCTGATGATAAGGCAACCCATAATATTTCTCATGTGGATGGATTTTGTTTCCATGGGGTATCTCCAATCAATAAACGCCAACACAATTTCAATACTCCTCAGTTATGTGGTGGATGATAACGGCGAAATCTCCCCCTTTCCATTTTCCCAATCATTGGCAGAATACCATATAAAAAGGTTCCATGAAACCGGGCTGATGGTATCCCTGACACCCATATTCATAGGCAGGAGTTTTATATTCGGCCCCCTCCCCGAAAAAATTCTCCAGAAAGAAAATTTCTGGGAAAACCTTAGGATTAGAACACTGGAGGCAGCGGAATTTGCGGAGGAAAATGATGTAGAGATATTCTTTTCCTCCAATGAACTGGAACTGGTGATTGGCTGGGAAAGAGCCCTGAATTTTTCCAGAGATATACTGCCAGATGTGAGGGAAAGATTTTCCGGAAAGGTGGGGTGGCATGGGTGGTTGAGGGGACTTGTGGATATGGGCGCCTTCAACGCCAATGGAACTGTGATGCTGAGCGTTCCCATAACCAGATTCAACTTTACAGGCTATGACATGTATGGAATGACCACAGATGTTGGGGCAGATATAAAGAATTCAATGGAATCATTTGCCAGAGGTTTCATTGCCATAGGGATGAAAATAAGTATGCAGAGCAACACATCTTTTTTGCTTCCTGAAATATTTGGGATGACAAAAAATGCGGAGTCCCTCACCCATTTTTATTTTGAGGAAGGAGAGGGAAAGGTTGTGGGCTATTTCCCCACCTACACCATATGGCAGAAATCCTTTTTTGATGACTACGTAAAAGATTTTTACACCGGCATATAGCGCCCGATATCTATAAATATCCTAATGGCATATCCTCTTATGCCAGCCCAGGTAGATAAGGATTGTTGCACGGCATGTGGAGTCTGTGCGAATGAATGCCCCGTGGGAGCAATAACCATCGAGGATTATGCCATCGTTTCCGAAGACGACTGCATAGAATGCGGACAGTGTGTGGAGGCGTGCCCCACGCAGTGCATAACTCTCTAAAATGAAGGAAGAAGTGGAGAAAATACTGGATGAGATACGCCCCTCTCTGCAGGCGGACGGCGGAGATGTGGAGCTTGTGGAAGTGGATGAAAAAAATGGTATAGTCAAACTCCGCCTCACTGGAGCGTGCGCCGGCTGTCCGTTTTCCACCATGACCCTTCAGATGGGCATAGAGAGGGTGCTGAAGGAGAAAATACCCGGGGTAAAGAAGGTCGTAAGCGTTTGATTCTCTTTCCCCCTCATTTCTTTATTATTATCTGAATATCCATCACATTTGTTCCTGTATAGCCAGTCATTATAGCATCCCCCATTCTTTCAAAAAAAGTGTAGGAATCATTGTTCTCCAGAAACATCGCCGGTGACAAACCCAATTTTTTTGCCCTGGCAAGGCTCTCTCCATCTGCTATGGCCCCAGCAGCAGGGCTGTTGCCGTCGATGCCGTCAGTGCCACATGAGAGAAAAACCATCGGCTCTCCGGCAATCTCTTTAATGGCGCCAAGTACCATCTCCTGATTCCTGCCCCCCTTTCCCTCTCCTTCCACAGTCACCGTCGTTTCTCCTCCTCCTATGAAAACTATCCTTTCTCTGGGATGAAATATGGCATATTTTGCGAGATTTGCTCCCATTTCCCGGGCTTCACCACTTATGGATGTGGACACTATTCTTGCATTGTATCCCCTCTCCTCCGCCATTTCCAGAGCGAGACGGCATGCCATGGATATATCTCCTATTATGAAGTTCTCCACATTTGAAAGGCGAGAAGGCGTTTCCTCCACCTCCCCTCTGACGCCCCTCTCAATGAAATTTCTCACCTTCTCATTCTTTACCCCATATTTATCAAGCACCTCCATGGCATCCTCAAAGGTTGAGAAATCGGCGACGGTTGGCCCCGAAGATATGGACTCAAGAGGATTCCCTATTATGTCGGATATTATAAGAGAAATCATCTTCGCCCTGCTCATCGACGCCAAGCGCCCTCCTTTAACCCGGGAAATATGTTTCCTGACCACATTCAGCTCCTCTATGGTGCACCCCTTCCTCATGAGTTCTTGGGAGACATCCCTCATGGCATTTAAAGAGACGATGGGCATGCACAACAGGGAGGAACCGCCACCGCTTATCAGCACGATTATTAAATCCTCCTCGTCGGCATTCTTCACAATATCCACCAGTTTCTCCGTAGCCTCCACATTTTTCCTATCCGGAAGAGGATGGCTTCCCTTTACATTTTCTATTTTTCTCAACTCAATGTCTTCTGTAGATATCACCATGCCCCCATCCACATCTATCATTTCCTCTATCGCCTTCGCCATGGAAGCCGATGCCTTTCCAAAACCCACCACAAATATCCTCTTATGGGCAAGAAGATTTATTTTCCTCCCCTTTATGTTCATGAACCCATTCTCTATTTTGAGGGAGGATTTCACAAGATTATATCCATTCATTTTTTCGAGCACTCCATCCAGAATCTCCAGCGCATCCCTCCGCTCCTTTCCAAATTTTGTGCCACCGTTGTCCACCAGCTCCTCCAGATTCCTTATCACATGAAAAGAATAAATATTCCTATATGAATGTTGTACATGCTCGGGGGCATAATCAGGAGTTTCTCCTTCTACGTCACCCTCGCCATAATACTTGCTCTCCTTACCGGCGGATTTCCTGCCCATGGCTCCACCATAGCCACCATCGCCCTCATTTTAGCCATGACCTTTTCCATCTCCAACATACCCTTCAAAATTGAAAGGGACGATGCAAGGGAACTTTTACTGGCCTTTCTGCTGAACTATATCATGCTCTCCTCCATAATTCTTGCCATGGGGGCGGCAGTTGGAAAATACTGGGAGGGATTTGTTGTCATGGCCTTCGCGCCGCCCGCCATCGCCGTTGTCCCCCTTTCGGCCATTCTCGGAGGGAACAGGAAACAATCCCTTTTCTCGGTTCTTTTTCTCTATATCGCAGCATTGCCCATACTTCCCCTCATGGTCTATGCGATACTGGGAAAGGAGGTAAATGTGGAGGTTCTTGTGAAGAATATTCTTCTCCTCATTGCCCTTCCCCTGTTTCTTTCCCGGTTAATAAAGGGAAAAATAGATGCTGAAAAAACGAAGATGGTATCCAATATATGCTTCTTCTTCATAGTTTTCGCCATAGTGGGGGAGAACCGCCAGTTTTTGCTCGAAGACATATCCACAATTTTGATCATATCCATAATGATGGCGGCAAGGACCATAGGCACTGGAGGAATTTTCAAAAAGATGGGAGAGATAAGAGGATTGAAGAGGGAAAAAAGCATAAATTACGCTCTCTTTGCCTCCTTCAAAAATGAGGGACTTGTTATGATTCTCGCCGCATCTCTTTTCGGTTATGGAGAGGCCATCCCGGCCATGATTGCCCTGATTTTTGAACTTATTTTCATATTTCTTCTGGAGTCGAAATTGATTTAAGATAATTACAGATAAACCACAGATGAATAAATGGTGGGCCGTGCTTGCGGTGATGGCATTAATCTCCATGGACTTCTGGAATTGGGAGAAAAGTGAGCCCTTCATATTTTTCCTTCCATACTGGGCATGGCAGATTTTTTTCATAACCATCTCCCTTTCCATAATATTCGCCATATTTGCAAAGCAGGGATGGAGGGACAAAAATGATTGAGTTTATTCTCTTCTATTTCGCCGTTCTATTCGCCATAGGAATATACTCCTCAAGGAAGAGCAAAGACCCTGAGGACTATTTCCTTGCTGGAAGAAATTTCGGCCCTCTCGTTCTCTTCTTCACCTTAGCCGCCACAAACTTCTCCGCCTTCACCTTTCTGGGCTTTGCTGGAAAGGCATATACGGACGGCCTGGGACAATACGGAGTGATGGCCCTCGGCACTTCCTTCATGGCAATCATGTTTTATGTCATAGGGCGGAAGGTATGGAAGATGGGAAAGGAGCATGGTTACATTACCCCTGGAGAAATTATGGAAGGGAGACATGAAAGCAGGGCCCTCCGCCATATTTTCAACGGAGTGATGGTGCTCTTCACCATTCCATACCTTGCCATACAGGCCATAGGGGCCGGCTTCATCCTCAACATCATGTTCCCGCAGATTTCGGTAAAGGCGGGGGCAATACTGATTATGGTGGCCATCACATTATATGTCATATCCGGGGGCATGAAGGCGGCTGGCTGGACGGATGTTTTTCAGGGGGGAATAATGATACTGGCAATGATTCTTGCCTTCCTTTTCATAGCCCACTCCCTCGGAGGAGTAGAGAAAGCAAGCATAACATCCTATGAAACAATGCCATCCCTATTTTCACGCCCCGGACCCAATGGCTACTTCACCATCCAGATGTATCTTTCCTTCTTCCTTCTGTGGATTTTCGCTGACCCCATGTTCCCCCAGATATTCTCCCGCTTCTATACCGCCAAAAGCGAGAAATCGCTGAAGGTGGCAATGTATCTCTATCCATTACTCATCTCCTTCTTCTTCCTGCTGCCAGTGATAATAGGGATATGGGCCCACGGCGCAGCCGTAAGCGTCGACAATCCAGATAGCGTGCTCCTTCTGATGGTGAAGGAATATGCACCCCCTGCCATTTTCTCCCTCACCATGGTGGGGGCGCTGGCGGCGCTGATGTCCACCGCCGACTCCCAGCTTCTCTCCCTGTCGACCATACTCACATGCGACATACTGGGGAAAAGAGTGAATTACAGCAGGATTATAACGGCAGTGCTGGCATCCTTCGCCATTGTATTTGTTGTGCTGGGGTATGACCCAAAGGCTGGCATAATGGGAACGCTTGTAAAAACAACCTTTCCGGGGCTCGTGGTTCTGAGTCCTTCCATTCTGGCCACCCTTTACTGGAGCAGGGCAAACAAATGGGGATGCATTGCCAGCATTCTTTCTGGAGAAGCCATTGTGTTTTTATCCTCCCGCATCTCACTCCCCACCTTTGGTTTTCTCCCGGCCATGATTGCATTGCTTGTTTCGTCTGTGGTGCTTGTTATGGTTTCCATTCTGACATTTAAAAAATAAGAGTGTATTCTGTCAAAACTGGATGACAAAAATTTTTTATACATATCAGGAAATGTGCATGTTGGGAGGCTATGTAGTAGATGAAGAGATAATAGAAAGGGCAGACAAATGTCCCTTTGGCCGTTACTGCCTGGAAAATCCTGATATAATGTGCAGGGCGGACAGAGATTTGAATAGGAAATACGTTATTCTGGAGGAGGAGAATAAAGATGGAAGTTGCCCCTACATGCTGGACGGGGGTGCAATAAAGGCATGTGAATGCCCTGTAAGAGTGAAAATGTTCCTGAAATACGGAAAATAGCATCAAAGGCAAATTCTATAAAACATGAAGCCATTTCCATCCATGAAGGTAGGAAAGGATACATATATTGCCAAAACGGCCGTGATAATAGGCGATGTAATCATAGGCAGCAAATGCAGCATATGGGAAAATGCTGTTATAAGGGGAGATTTGAATAGAATAGAGATAGGTGATGGAAGTAACGTGCAGGACTGCTGCGTTATCCACACCTCACCGGAACATGTGGTGAAGGTGGGGAAAAACGTCTCCATAGGACATGGGGCAATTGTGCATGGGGCAACCATAGATGATGACTGCATTATTGGGATCAATTCAACCGTTCTGGATGGTGTGCATGTTGGCAGAGGAAGCATAATAGCAGCCAATGCCGTTGTTCCTCCTGGCAAAGAAATCCCTCCCCATTCCCTGGTGGCGGGGGTGCCGGGGAAAATAATAAAACAGGATGAGGAAATGATGGAAGCGATAAGGGAGAATGCAGATGTTTATAAAAAACTCGCCAGTAGATACCTCAATGGAGAGTTTGAGTGAAACGGGGTAAAGATTTTTATGATGCAATGTTATTAAAGCAATGGAATTCGAAAAGATAGAGAATGCTCTGAAAAAGGGAGAGGGCGAGGAGGTAAGAATAAGGGGCTGGATTTACAGGAAAAGGAGGACGGGCAAGCTGATTTTTGCTGTCATAAGGGATAGCAGCGGAATAATACAGACAGTGGTGGAAAAGGGCAAGGTGAGCGAGGAAGAGTTCAACGATGCAAAAAAGGCGCTGATAGAGTCATCTGTTGAAGTGGAAGGCATAATACATGAGGACGAGAGGGCGCCTGGAGGAAGAGAACTGCATGTGACAAAATTTAGAGTAGTATCCTTTGCAGAGGACTTTCCCATAACGGAGCATCAGAGTGTCGAGTTTTTGCTGGACAACCGCCACCTCTGGCTTCGCTCCAGAAAACTGACGGAAGTCATGAAATTGAAATCCGAAATCCTCCGCTTCATAAGGGAGTGGTTCCACGAGAATGATTTTTATGAGGTAACCCCAAGCGTCATAACCATGAATGCCGCCGAGGGTGGGGCAACGGTTTTCTCCTTCGACTATTTCGGGCAGCCTGCCTACCTGAGCCAGACCGCCCAGATGTATCTGGAGGCCATGATATTTTCCTTGGAGAGGGTGTGGAGCTTAACGCCATCCTTCAGAGCCGAGAAGTCCAGGACAAGGAGGCATCTCATAGAATACTGGCATCTCGAGGCTGAGGAGGCATGGGTGGACAACAAGAAGAATATGGACCTGCAGGAGGAGATGATATCTCATGTGTGCAGAAGGGTGGCTGAGGAATGCAAACCCCAGATTGAGTTTCTGGGAAGAAAGGCGGAGGAGCTTAAGGCAATAGAGCCGCCTTTCCCGAGGATAAAGTATGAAAGGGCGCTGGAGATTCTCAGGGAGAAGGGTTTTGAGATTGAATGGGGCGACGACTTTGGTGTCCCGCACGAAAGGGCGCTGGTGGAAGAGGAGGAGAAGCCCATATTTGTAACCAACTTTCCCGTGGAGGCAAAGGCCTTTTACATGAAGATTGCCCCAGATGGAAAAACCGTGGAATGCGCGGACATGCTGGCTCCTGAGGGTTATGGAGAGATAATAGGGGGCTCGGAAAGGGAGGAGAGCATCGAATCCATGATTGAGAGATTGAAGAAGGATGGGGCAAACATAGAGAACTACGAATGGTATTTTGATTTGAGAAGATATGGCTCCGTTCCCCATTCCGGCTTTGGGCTGGGGGTGGAAAGGCTGGTTTACTGGATTGCAAAACTTGACCACATAAGGGATGCAACCCCCTTCCCGCGACTTTTAAGGAGGGCGTATCCATGAAAAAAATCATTGCTCTCCTGGCCGTCATAACCCTGCTACCCTTCTTTGTTAATCCGTCAGAGGGTGACGAGAGATTAAACATAATCGATAAAGGAGAATATTGCCTGATATCGCTGGGGGGAATGGACTATGCTGTAAACCCGGGTCATCCCATGCTTCCCTACAGAACGGAGATATACACCTTCCACATGGGCACGAAAATAAATGGCATAGAGGTGAGGGAGAAGAATGTGGAGAGGATAAACCTTGAAAAGAAAATCATGCCATCGCCCATGCCTGCAGCCATTGGTGAGGGGAGCAATATAAAGGAAGGGAAGATATACTCCACCGATACCTTTTATCCATCCTCCTGGTATGATTACAGAGTGGGAATGGGAATAAGGAATGGGGAGAGAGTTGTCATCCTCTCCGTTCATCTCTATCCTGTGAGATACAATGCGGTGAGAAACGAGGTGATGCATGCAGAAAGTTTTTCCATAAATATTGATTACGAGGATCCATCTGAATCCATGAAAAGGGAGGATGCTTATGATTTCCTGATAATAGCGCCCGATGACTGGCTTACCATATTGAAAACTCTAAAGGATTTCAAGGATGGACAGGGGATTTCAACCATTGTCGTGGGGCTCAATGAGATATACAGTGGCAAATATTTTGCCGTTGAGGGGAGGGATGAGGCGGAGAAGATAAAATACTTCATTAAAAATGCCATAGAGAACTGGGGCATCGAATATGTCATGCTGGTGGGGGATGTGGAAAAAATGCCGGTGAGGTATGTGGATACTGGCATAGAGGACATACCCACTGCGCCATCCGACCTGTATTTTGCCGACATATATGATGCCAGTGGAGCCTTCTCCTCATGGGATAAGGATGGGGATGGAAAATTCGGGGAGAGGAAGGATGACAGGCCCGATTTGTATCCTGATGTTTACATAGGCAGGTTGCCCGCCAGTTCCACCTCAGACCTCTCCTTGTTAATAAACAGAATAAAGAGTTATGTGACGCCTCCGAGAAGGGCACTTATGGTGGGCGTGGAACTTTTCTGGGATACGGACAACAGGGAAGGGGAATATCTTAAGGAAACGGTGAGCAGCGAGATAAATCTGGATACCATAAAACTGTATGAAACCGATGATTACGAAAGGGATGGTATAGCTAACGAAGAGGAAATAGCAGATTGGATTAACAACGGCGTCATGCTTCTCAACTTCGCCTCCCATGGAAGTCCCTATGGGATGGGATGGAATGCAGGCCATTTCACCATAGATGATTTATCCTTGCTTCATAACTCGTTTATGCCCGTTGCCTTCGCCATGGCATGCTCCACCAATGAGTTCGATGTGGAGGGCTATGATTGCCTGGGAGAGATGTTTCTCCTCAACGCTCAGGGAGGAGGCATAGCATATGCAGGGAGCAGCAGAGTGGCTTATGTCTATCTGGGCAGCGCCATAAAATCGGGATTGAGCGGATATCTCGATGTGGCATTCTTTAAAGGATACTATGATGGCAACAACAGGGTGGGCGAGATGTTTGCCGCCGCCAAGGAGGCGTATGTTTCCCACATACCTTTCATGGGAGACGCGGACTTGCTTACAATGACGGAATACAATTTAATGGGAGATCCGACCATAGAACTGCCTCCCATGCCCCTCACCTCCAGGGCAAGTGTGGATAAGGAAATATCATCCTCTTCGGTGAATATAACGGCTGATGTTACTGACAACGGCACGGTTGAGCTATATTACAGGAAGAAGACGAATCTGGGCGGAAGATGGTATCTCTATGGCTCCTTGGACAATCCACCCTATAAGTGGGAATTCTCCCCCGAAGAGGACGGCTATTACGAGTTTTACACGATACTGAAAAAGGATAATTACACAGAGCAGCCCCCCTATGTGGCCGATGCCCACTGCATATTTGGCATAAGCCAGCCGGCGGTGAAATTCATAAAGCCGATGGAGGGAGAGTTATATCTCTTCAATAAGGAGGTTGCCTCTCTCCCGTTTCATTCTGCGGTGATTATAGGAGCAACGGATATACAGGTGGAGGGAAACGCATCCTACATCGAACTCTATCTGGATGATGAGTTTTTATACAGTGAGAAGGGCAGTTCCTGCTCCTGGAAACTGGATGGCTTTCTCATAGGAAGGCATACGATAAAGGCGGTGGCTTACAACCTTGCAGGGGAGGAAAGCAGTGAAGAAGTGAGAATATGGGCTCTCATCATATGAAGCCGAGTGTGACGGTGGACGGTGTGCTGATAAGAGATGGAAAAATACTGCTCATAAGAAGAAAGAATGAACCTTTCAAGGATAAATGGGCGCTGCCGGGCGGCTTTGTCGAATATGGCGAGAGAGTGGAGGAAGCAGTGATAAGGGAATTTGAGGAAGAAACAGGGATGAAGGCGAGGATAAAAAAACTTCTTGGCGTGTATTCCGCCCCTGATAGGGATCCGAGAGGGCATACCATATCCATTGTTTTCTTGCTGGATGCAGAGGGAGAAATAAAGGCGGGTGACGATGCCTCAGAGGCAAAATTCTTTGATTTGGATAATCTCCCTCCTCTTGCCTTCGACCATGGAAAAATAGTGGAGGATGCTGTGAGAGATAAAAACACCAGATGATATGAATTAATTTATATCCCCAAGTTATTATCATCATGGAATGCAGAAGAGAGGAGAATTTGAAGGATTGCCCATGCACGTGGGAGCCGTGCAGCAGAAAGGGTGTGTGTTGCGAGTGCATAAGATACCATTTAAGCCATAATGAAATGCCGGCATGCTTTTTCCCGCCTGATGTGGAAAGAACATATGATAGAAGCATAGAGAGATTTATCGAGGTTTACAGGGAGAGAGGAGGGCTTGGGCAGTAAGGAAATCATTATAAGCAATTCAGGTTTTATTTTGTGGAAAAGTGAGATATGTAGCATTGCAAATACTGGTTTCTGTGCTTTTAATTTCTCAGGTGATTGCACCCGGATTGGGTGGAGAAGGTTTTACAGGATGTCCTCCTCAAAACGGAGATACACTATACGTTGGAGGGTACGGAGAGGGAAACTATAGCACCATAGGGGCGGCGATAGAAAACGCAAGCAATGGAGACATAATTTTCATTTATCCCGGGACGTACAGGGAAAATGTGGTGGTTGACAGAAACGTTTCCGTAATTGGATACGATGCCCAGAACGTGGTGGTGGATGGCTCGGGGCATGGAAAGGTTTTTGAGATTGTGGCTGGCAATGTAAGAATTTGCAATCTTACCATAAGGTATGCTGGAAATGAAGGAGACAACAATGATGCCGAAATTTACATAAATTCGGACAATAACATTATAGAAAATAATCTCATTGCTCATTCGTTTGGTGATTCCAACACAGCATGCATCTATCTTGACACATGTTCAGGAAATATCATCAGAAATAACAGCATAAAAGGGAACTACTTCGGTATAGATGTCTACCAGAGCAGTCAGAATACAATTTATGGCAACCACATCTCCCAACAGGTTGGGTTTGGCGGTGGCATACATATAAGTGCGCGCAGCACTTCTAATGAAATAAATAACAATGTCATGGAGGGAAAAGGCAGCACAAAGGATGTCGTAGGCATAGGAATATTCGGTGATAAAAATAGTGTGGCCAACAACGAGATACACGGATATTCCAGAGGAATAGATGCATGGCTTGCAGGAAGCGAGAACAACATCTCCGGCAACAACATTTATAACAACGGATATGGCATCTATATGGGATATGATTTTGCCTCCAACAGGATTGCCGGTAATCGTATCCACAACAACGATGTGGGCCTATTTCTAACAGATGGATGCAGAGGAAATATTATTGAAAAGAATAACGTCACATTCAACAGATTGGGCATCAACACCAAGGATGCGGCGGGCAACACAATAAGGAGGAACAACATAATGTGGAACCTCAACAACGCATATGTCTTCTACTATATCCGGGATTTTCCGGGCAACAGATGGATAAATAACTACTGGGGTCGTCCCCATATGCTTCCGAAAATGATACCCTGCATTATAGGGCTGAGGCATGGCATAATACTGGGCTTTGAGATTGACTGGCGACCTGCCCTGTTGCCCAATATATAGGGAGATGGAGAAAAAATCGAAATTATTATATGCCACATAACATTCATTATATGGATGTTAAAAAGAATGGTGGGAAGATGAATAAGATATTTGTTATTGGGGTGGTGGCGACACTTTTGAGCAGCACACTGCTTCCAGCAGTAGTGGGGGATGACAATAAAGATGTGAATGAAAAGATAACAGTAAGGGTTCGTACTTCACTGGGAACGATGATTGAAAGGGAAGTGCCATTTGCTGTGGGGGAAAAATTGCAATCGATAATCGAGCAGTTTATTAACCACACTGACAGATATAAAATGCTTCTTCCAATCCTGATGGATATTCTGGAGGAGTATGGACTCATAAAAAACGCAGAAAAAATAGAAAGTATGATAAAAAGTAACTTAGAGAACAAAAATTATCAAATCGTGCAACAATTGCAGTCACGTTTTTTTAATCTCTTATGTTTTGTAGCAGGATATGGTCTTGATTCAAGTTTATTCACACCCGGACTTTTTCTGACTTTCCTTTTTTTAATAACATTAGCTGAAAAAATTGAAAAAATTTTCCCATCGATAAATATAGACATAGATCCATTATTAAATTTGGCGTGTCTCATAAATACTTTTCGTTCTCGTGTATTTATCCCTATAGCACAATGGCTGGTTGTTAGAGGGGGGTTCCATACAATTGGATTGCTTGGATATCGACATTATTACAGGAATAATGAAGATGGAAATAATGCACTGGGTTATCCTAAAGGTTTTTTAGTGATAGGGTTTACGGGAATATGGATTAGTTTTTTATTCAAACTCAAACCTAGGCAATACTTTATAGGCTCTGCGATAGCAATTATATAATCTAATCTCCAATAAAAATGAAGATGAATAAGATATTTGTTGCCGGTGTGACCTGCATCCTGCTTACTATAACCATTTTGCCCGCCACACCTTATCAGGCAAGCATGACAAATAATTTTCACATTGAAAAGAGAGATATTTTGACAAACGATGGTGGCAACATCCTGTATGTGGGCGGCTCTGGACCGGAAAATTATAGCAAGATACAGAATGCTATAGATAATGCAAGCGATGGAGACACAGTTTTTGTTTATGATGATTCCTCACCATACTACGAAAACATTGTTATAAATAAAAGTATAAATTTAGTTGGAGAAAATAAAGATACAACCGTTATTG
>JAGGZK010000016.1 GCA_021162065.1 Thermoplasmata archaeon | reverse complement strand
TGTCCAATTTCACGCCCTACAGGATACTTTTCCTGCTCATCTTCACCCCCCTGATACATTTAGCAACAAATTTATTGGCCTACGTATTAAAATTAAAGAAGGTGCCATGGTGATGGAATGGATGATGATATAGTGGAATTTGTGAGGGAGCGCATAAAGAGGGCGAACATAGGGGAGATGAACGAGGACTTAAAAAAATGGATGGAGGAACATGGAGTGGAGATGGAGGAGAAGGAGGAGGAAGAGGAGGAGATAGAAGGAACGTGCGAGATATGCGAGGTGAGGGAGGCAAAACATAGGTGCATAAGGTGCGGGAAGATAGCATGTAACTCCTGTTTCTGGACCATGCTGGGGATATGCAAGGAATGTCTGCCGGAGGAGAAGTTAAAGGAAATCAAAGAGCAGTATTTTTAAATGAAGTCATATTTTGGGAAAGATGATTGACGCCGAAAAATTTGATGAATGGTACAATGAAATAGTGGAGAAGGCAGATTTATGCGATAAGAGATATCCGGTAAAGGGAATGAACATATGGCGTCCATATGGATGGAGAATGATGAGGAATGTTGATGCCCTCATAAGGGAGGAGATGGAGAAAACGGGGCATGATGAAGTTTATTTTCCTCTTCTCATTCCAGAAAGTTATTTCAAAAAGGAGGAGGACCACATAAAGGGGTTCTCGCAGCAGGTTTACTGGGTGACAAGGGCGGGGGACAATGAGCTGGAGGAGCGCCTTCTTCTCCGCCCCACCTCGGAGACGGCCCTTTATTCAATATTTTCCCTGTGGATACGCTCCCACGCCGATTTGCCCCTGAAGACATTCCAGATAGTCAATACCTTCAGATACGAAACAAAGATGACAAAGGCATTCATAAGGGTAAGGGAAATTCATTTCTTCGAAGCCCATACATGTCATGCGGACTTTGAGGATGCGGAAAAACAGGTGAGGGAGGATCTGGAAATTGCGGAGCGGCTGTTCAAAAAACTTGCCATTCCCTTCATGATAAGCAAACGACCTGACTGGGATAAGTTTGCCGGCGCCTTCTATTCCATGGGTCTCGATGTTTTGATGCCCTCAGGGAAAACACTCCAGATTGGTTCGGTTCATCAGTACAAGCAAAACTTTTCCATTCCCTTTGAGATAAAATATGAGGGTGTGGATGGGAAGCATTACTACTGCCACCAGACCACATATGGCATGTCAGAGCGGATACTGGGAGCCATTGTGGGAATACACGGGGATGAGAAGGGGATAAAGCTGCCATCCTCTATAGCTCCCATACAGGTGGTGATCATCCCCATACTCTTCAAGGGAGTTGAGGAGAAAATAATGGAGAAATGCAGGGAACTGGAAGAAAAGTTCCGCAGCATGGGGCTAAGATGCCATCTCGATGAGAGGGACAAAACGCCCGGAAACAAATTCTATGACTGGGAGCTGAAAGGAGTCCCCATGAGGGTTGAGATAGGCCCCAGAGATATGGAAAAGGGTGTCATCACCATAGCCATGAGGGATGGCTTAAAGAAAAGCATTCCGGAGCATGAGGTTTCGAAGGTAATAAGGGAATTAGAGCAGTATGATGCAAGATTATACGAGAATGCGGAGAAATATCTTCAGGAGAGCATCAAAAGAGTCGAAAAACTTGAAGATATAAATACTCCGATAGTGGAGGTGCCATGGTGCGGAAGCGAGGAATGCGGTCTTGCCATGGAGGAAAAGACGGAGATGAAAAGCCTTGGAGTTCCATATCCTGAGGAAGAATGCCAGGGAAAATGTGCTGTATGTGGAAAAGAGGCGAAATCATGGCTGAGGATGGCCCGCACCTACTGATTTGATATATTCCTTCAGTTTTTTTATGGTGCCAGACGTCTTCAAACTCCTTATTTTCCCTTCTCCCTTTTCGGTAAAGAGGGCAATCACCCTCTCCTTTTCCGTGTGGGGGCATCTTATTATGAAATATCTCCCGGTATGGAATGCGAGTTTCAATTTTATATCGGAAGAGTTTATAATCTGGTATATCTCTCTCTTTGAAACACCTTCTCCCTCAAAAATTATGTACCTGCGCCTCCCTCTTTTTTCCTTCACCACCATTTAGAGCTCTCCAAACTCCTCCTGCAAATCTATGAACATTTCCCTGAGCAAGTCCTCGAATACGGTATTCCTGTATTCCTTGGTTCCTCCCTGCGTCTGGGCCTTGGCTATGAACTCGCTTCCCTCCTTGAGGATTTCTATCCTGCACAAACTTTCAGCCATCGTCACCATGCTGGCATTGTATATGGACACATTATATATTTTTTTTGTTTGGTGCCCCTTTTGGTGAACCTTCTCCTCAGCAAAAAAACTATATTTGCACAGGGATTACAATTTTAATGCCCTTCAGCAAACAGAAACTCATGGAATTTCCACGTGACGTGGTGGTGGGGCATGGTGTGCTGGACGACATACCGGAGCTCTGCGGCAGGATAAATCTCGAGGGCAGATGCATCGTTGTCCACGATGAGAATACAAAAAAGATAGCGGGAGAGAGAATAATCCTCGCCCTGAAGAAGGAATATGAGGTGCAGGATATAATTGTGGAAAGGGCAACCATGAATGAAGTGGGGAGGGTGCAGAGAAGGGCAAAGAAGGAGGGGGCAAATTTTCTTGTGGCGGTTGGAGGGGGCACGGTTATAGACATAGCAAAACTTGCCTCCTACAAGAACAACATCCCTTTCATAAGTGTTCCCACAGCAGCATCCCATGATGGAATAGCATCTCCCAGGGCATCCATAAAGATGAATGGCGTTTCCGTCTCCAAAGAAGCCCGCTCACCCCTTGCGATTCTTGCCGATACGGCCATAATATCCAAGGCACCCTACAGAATGCTCGCCTCCGGATGTGCCGATGTGATATCAAATTTAACCGCCATACTCGACTGGGAGCTTGCTTCCCGTTTGAAGGGAGAGTATTACAGCTCTTTTGCCGCTGCCCTGGCGAAGACGGCGGCGGAATTGCTGATAGAAAACTCCAAATTCATAAAGCCGGGAATAGAGGAGGGGGTATGGATTGCCGTCAAGTCCATGATTGTTTCTGGCGTGGCAATGAGCGTTGCCAATTCCTCCCGTCCGGCAAGCGGGGCGGAGCATATGTTCTCCCATGCCCTCGACAGGATTGCACCTGGAAAGGCAATGCACGGGGAGCAGTGCGGGATAGGGGCCATAATGATGATGTATCTTCACGGAGGCGACTGGGAGCGAATAAGGAATGCGCTGAAGGAGATAGGTGCTCCCATTACCGCCAGAGAGCTGGGATTCACCAAGAAGGATATAATACAGGCACTTACCATGGCCCATGAGATAAGAAAGGAGAGGTATACCATTCTTGGCACAGATGGGATAACAAAGGATGCGGCTGAAAAGCTGGCGAAGATAACGGGGGTGATTTAATGCCTCTCATAACTCTTGTCGGGAAAAAGATGGCAAAGGAGGGAGAGGAGTTTGTGTATCTTGGAATAAACGACATCTGCAGGGGCTGCCGCCTCAAGACGGTGTGCTCCAATCTTCAGGAGGGGCGGACATACAGAATAGTGAAGATAAGGGACAAAACCCATGAGTGCCCGCTCCATGAGGAGGGCGTTGTGGTGGTGGAGGTGGAAAAGCTTCCCATCGAGGTGAACATAAAGAAGGAGGAGGCGGAGGCCACGGCGGTGTCATATCATGCCATAAAATGTGACAGGGTGCTATGCGATGAGTATGATGCCTGTGTTCCCGGCATAAGGGAGAAGGACTACAGAATCCTTGAGGTGGTCGGGGATGTCAAATGCCCAAGAGGGCTATCGCTGAAGAAGGTTCTCATAGATGATATAAAATAGGATTTTTCGAAGAGCATGCCTTCCATATGAGATAAAATTTAAGTATGCTCATCCATTACCCCATCATGATAAAATTCATACCCATCGTAGTGGGCATAATTTCTGTTTTGACCGCTGCCGTGATGGCTCTGCGTGTTCTTAAAAAATCCCCGGGAAACAAGAAGATGCAGGAAATATCCCATGCAATTCAGAGGGGAGCCATAACATTTCTGAATGAGGAATATAAGGTCATTTCCATTTTCGTCACCATCGTTTTCTTTGCCCTTCTTTTTGCCCATTTTTATACGGATTTACCCTGGCAGACATCCCTTGCATTTCTCACAGGAGCAATATTTTCAGCCCTCGCCGGGAATATAGGAATGAGGGTCGCCACATCCGCCAATGCAAGGGCGGCGGAGGCTGCGAAGAAGAGTATCGTGGATGGCTTAATAATAGCCTTTTCCTCCGGCTCTGTTATGGGATTGAGCGTCGTGGGGCTGGGCATTATAGGTGTCTCCCTCTTTTTCCTTCTCTTCAGTGACGCGGATGTGGCAAGCATATTATTTGGCTTTGGATTCGGGGCGAGCAGTATAGCCCTGTTTGCAAGAGTCGGGGGAGGAATATATACAAAGTCAGCAGATGTGGGCGCCGATCTGGTTGGAAAGGTGGAGGCGGGTATTCCTGAAGATGACCCGCGCAATCCTGCCGTCATTGCTGACAATGTTGGAGACAATGTGGGAGATGTGGCGGGAATGGGAGCAGATTTATTTGAGTCATATGCGGATTCCATAATATCCGCCATCACCCTCGCCCTTTTAGCGACCATATACTCCAATGCCGATATCTATCCATTAATAATTGCATCCATGGGTATAATTGCATCCATAGTGGGCATGCTTTTTGTGCGTGGCAGCAATGGATATGCTGCCCTGCGAAATGGCCTGTTCGGGGCTGCCATCATATTTGCCATCCTTGCCTTCATAACGACCTACTACATGATGGAGGACATGAATCCTTTCTATGCCGTGCTTGTGGGCCTGATAGACGGAATAATAATAGGGCTTGCCACCGAATATTTCACCTCCGACCAGCGCAAACCAGCAAGGAAGATTGCAGAGGCGGCTCAGACGGGAGCAGCCACGGATATACTGGAGGGCATTTCCGTTGGAATGATGAGCACCTTAATTCCCATAATTTCCACCTGCGTCGCCATGGTCCTTGCCTACGAACTTGCCGAATTTTATGGCGTGGCTCTTGCTGCAGTTGGAATGCTTTCCACTTTGGGCATCTCTCTTGCCACCGACTGTTATGGGCCCGTGGCGGATAATGCTGCTGGCATAGCGGAGATGGCGGGACTGGGAGAGGAGACGAGGAGAAAGGCGGAGTCGCTGGATGCCGTTGGAAACACAACGGCTGCCATGGGCAAGGGGTTTGCCATAGGCTCTGCTGCCATAACTGCCTTAGCATTGCTATTCACCTTTGTGGAGAAGGCAAAGGAGACCATGGGCGTGGAAATCGACCTGAATTTAACTTCTCCCTATCTTATGGCAGGACTTTTCATAGGAGCAATGCTTCCCTTTATATTTTCCTCCCTCACCATAGGAGCCGTGGGCAGGGCTGCGGAGAAGATGGTGAATGAGGTGAGGAGGCAATTCAAGGAGTTGGGCATTCTTGAAGGTAAGGGAAAGCCCGATTACGAGAGCTGCATAAGGATAGCGACAAGGGGGGCAATAAGAGAGATGATTGTGCCATCCAGCATGGCCGTTGTTGTTCCCATAGTCATAGGCATATGGAAAATAGAGGCGCTGATGGGTTTGCTTGCCGGAGCCACAGCCAGCGGCTTTTTGCTCGCCATATTTCTCGCCAATGCCGGAGGTGCATGGGATAATGCGAAGAAATACATTGAGTCCGGCAACCTGGGGGGCAAGGGAAGCTTTGCCCACAAGGCGGCTGTTGTTGGCGATACTGTAGGCGATCCATTCAAGGATACAGCAGGACCATCTCTCAATATTCTCATAAAACTCATGTCCATCGTGAGCCTGGTGTTTCTGCCGCTATTCGCCAAGTTTGCCTGACTATTTCTTCCTCTTTAACAATTTCTCTATGAACTCCTTGTCTATCTTTTCCTTTTCCTTCCTCTGCTGCTTCTCCAGACGCCAGAAGAGTTTATGTTTCTCAAGCGTTAGAGCATATATTACACTGCCGACACCTATCCAGGCAAGGAGGAAAAGGAAGCCATCCATGGCTCCCGGAAGGCGGAGTATGTAGCCGAAGAAAAGGGCTGAAAGAAGCATTCCAGATAACGAGATGAGCCATAGCCCCCTCACCTTCAACTTTGCCTTTTCATATATCTCCGGGTGTTTGTATGGCAGAACAAAGGTGGAAATGGTGACTGCAAGATAAACGAGCAGCACACTCATGTTTATCATCATCACCGCATTCATGAACTGCTTTGCGAATATTATTACCGCTATCGCCATCACGCCAGTGACAATCAAAGACCATTTTGGTGCCTTGAATCTATTCAATGCCGCCATTCTTTTCGGCACTATCTCATCCTTCGCCCACGCAAAGGCAAGGCGGGAGGAAGCAAGGATGGTGGGATTTATGTCCGATATTATCGCTATGGAGCCGGCAAAGGCGACATATGTGGCAATGGCAGCGGGAAGGAAATGGGATGCCACGTCAGGTATGGAACCGGAGGAAAAGTCATAGGAGGAGTAGAAGGAAGGGGAGATTGAGCCATATGTTATGAGAGCCATGAGAATGTATATTACGGCTATGCCAACCGTTGACATCAATATGCCCCTCGGAAGCGTTCTTTCAGGATCTTTCACCTCACCACCGGCATTCACTATGGCCGCGAACCCAATATAGCTGAAGAAAATGAGGCTGCTGGCCTTGGCTATGGAGGAAAAATCCGTGGAAAGGGAATATTCCAGATTGGATAAACTTGCATGGGGTAATCCAAATATTATGAAGAGGGATATGCCAACCATCAGCAACACAAACATGGATGTTTGAATCATGCCATAAAGTTTCACGCCAAAATAATTCAGAAGCACAAAGATTATTACAAAAAATATGGCCAACACCTGAATATTGGATGCTATCCATGAAGAGGCGGCATGCAAGCCACTCATGTCCAGAAAGTTCTGGATGAGTATTGTGTCGCCTACAGCCATGGCGGCAAGGGTGGCTATCATTGAAAACCATCTCGCCCAGGTGGCGGCAAAGCCGACGTAGGGATCAAGAATTCTGCTTATGAACACATATTCTCCTCCGGAGGATGAGATGGCAGAGGAGAGAACTGCATAACATAAAGCCACCAGCAGGGCGGGAACGGCGGCAATTATGTAGGAGAATATTATGCCAGAGCCCACATTCACCTTGCTCTGAATCTGAATGGTGGAAATGAAAAGTCCTCCCCCTATGACGGCCGTCATAACAGTTGCCACAACTTCTTTCAACCCCAGATCTCTTCTCAGCTCCTCGTTCACGCAATTCAGAATTTATAGGGTTATATATGGATTGTTTTTTATCAAAATTTTTGAGGATGCCATCTATTGCATATGCTCTCTCAACCTTCTATCCAGCTCCTCCATAAGGAGATGCACGGGATAGTTCAGTATTGTGTAACCTCTTTCTCCCCTATACACAAAGTCCTGTTGCACAAGGATCTGAAGAATCTCCTCTGCCTTTTTTCCTCCAATTTTTATGCCATACTCCTCTTCCTTAACGCCAAGCATCTCCATTATTTCTTCCTTACTGGCATATGCCTTGTTTTTGCACGCCGTCGCCACGGAAAGCAGCACCATCAGGGCATCTTTCTCCATACTCTCTATATCGCTTATCCATTCTTCTCTATTGACCTCCCTCACATCATCCGGAGTTATGGAATTTCTTCCATTGCTTTCCGCCATCAAGGCGGCATTTCTCAGCAAATCTATGGCTGTTCTCATATGGCCCGGAGAGTGGAGAGCCATATCCGCTATTAGGGAAAGAATTTCATCATCATAGGCGCCGGGATGTATGCTCTCCCTGGCCCTGTATTCCAGTATCTCCTTTATCTCCTCAAAGGTATATGGTTTGAGTTCCACTATGGCCCTGTCCGCAAAGGTGCTCCATATGGCATCATCATTTATTATCTGCTCAAGGATGAAATGATTTCGGGTGATGGCTATGTAATTAATTCTTTTCCCCAGTTCATATTGTCTTGAAAGTGAGTATGCGAAATGCCGCAATTCATCGGCGTTCATTCCATCTATTTCATCAATTATGACCGTCTTTCCCTCCTCTATCTCATTCCATAGTTTCTGTGTTGGCAGACCTGCAGGATTGAAACGTGGCTTTAACTGGCGAAGCATTTCTTCCAGAACACGATGCTCCGTCTTATTCATGTAGCAGTTGATATACGCGTCCCCTCCAACATATCTGGCCAGCAGCGTCTTTCCCGTGCCGACGCCGCCGCTTATCAATACCCTTCCGCTTTTCAGAAAAACCTGCAGTTTTTTTATCTCCTCGTCCCTGCATAAAATTTTATCGGGCACATAGGAAAGCTCGAGTTTTCCAGCATCCTTTACAATCACACTTTTAATACGGGGAGGGGTAAAAATATTTTCTTTTATTTTCCATTCGATTGAAAAATTATTATATCTCCCTCTCTTTAATTTCATGAAATTGCCCGTGCTGTTGCTATCCCTTTTGCTTATGGGAAATTATGGGATAGTTGAAATGTCCCTGGAGGATGATGCCTTCCATTCTGGATTGCCTCTCCACATAGAGACATGGTATTTCGAAGCGTTATTCCAAAACAACGAAAGCATGGTTTTTATGATTACTGTGATGAAGTTTAGACAGCAAGGCATAATGATGACGGGTGTGCATCTCTACAAAAATGGAAAAATAATCTATGAAGGGAGAAAGATATTCACATCCTTTTTTATTTCAGATGAAATACCCTTCATTTCCACAGAAAATGAAACCCTCATGGAGGGCTATATGGCAAAAAACCATCTCTGTTACAATATATCCTATAGTTCATCCTTTTCCTTTTCCCTCAAGTTCATAAATACCACCATGGGATGGAAGGCAACCGATGAAAAATGGATTGCTGTCCCAAATATGATTGTTGATGGATTCATCTCCTTCAATGGGAACGAGAGTAAAGTAATGGGAAAGGGATATCATGATCACAATATCTTTTTCCTTTTCAGCCCCTTCATCAAAAGGGGTTACATGGATGGCAGAGTGATGATGGAAAACGTTTCCATAGTATGGGCGAAACTGATGAGCAATATTTTCCTTCAGCAAAACTTTGTCATAGTGAGCACGTCGTCCTTCCAGTTAATTGAAAATGCGGACATAGAATGCAGAGATTATGAGATAAATCATGGAAGGCCGATTCCTACAACATTTCTCATTCGTGCCTCCGAGGGAAATGTATACCTAAACATCACCCTACATGCCTCAGCCATACACTTCATACGTCTTCCGTTGCTTCACTACTGGCGATACCATGTCCATGCCACCGGAGAAATAAGAATGGAAGGGGAAAGAAAGAGGATAGACACGTATGATATGATGGAATACATGCTTTTTACATGAATCATCTATGCTTTACATATAATATGAGGAACCTGTCAATTCCCTTATCCACCATCCCCATTCTCACTCTTCTATCCTACAGTATCAGATGTTAGGCTTCGAAGTGTTCATCAAAATAGCAATTCTGGCTGCGAAGGCGATTGAACTCCCTGCCCACGCTCCTCAACAGCGAGGACTTCATTTCAGTATGCCCGCTTCCCTGTGCTTCTCCGCCACCTTTTCCGCAAGCCCCTTTATGGCTTCAAAATCTGATTCCTTTGGGTAGCCCTTTATCATCACCGGCTCGATGAGCTCTGCCTTGAGGTTGCTCAGCAAACTCTTTGCCTGCTCCATTGCCCTTCCTCCCCATCCGTATGAAATGAGCAAGGAAACAAACTTTGTTTTGGGGCGGAAGGCATTGGCCAGATATGCTGCATATACGGCTGAGGGATGCATGCCCGCCAGCACCATGGGTGTGGCTATTATGATGGTGGCGGCATCCACCATCGCCATCGCTAACTCTCCTATATCTGTAACTGTTAGATTGAAGGGAATAACATCTATACCTCTCTCAATCAGAGCATCTGTCAGGTATTCCACCATTTTTTTGACGCTTCCATGCATGGAAACATATGCTATTATCACCTCATTTTTTACATCATCAGAAACCCAGTCACGATATGCATCCATTATGAACTTTGGCTCTCTATAAATCGGTCCATGACTTGGGGCAATCATCTTTATTTCCATGCTTTCCAGTTTTTCCAGATGATGCCTGATTTTGTTGCGGAAGGGCATCATTATCTCCGCGTAGTATCTCTTTGCCGGCTTGTATACATCGTTTTCATCCGCATATATCCTGCTTGTGGCGAGATGACTGCCGAAGAAGTCACAGGTGAATAAAATTTTGTCCTCTTTAAGATAAGTGAGCATTGTCTCGGGCCAGTGAACCCATGGTGCCATGATAAATTGCAGGGTTTTTCCTCCTAAAGAGATTTCATCATTCTCATCCACCACAACAAATTTTTCATCCGGGACAAGAAGCAAATCCTTGAGGAAACCCTTGCATTTTTCATTTGTGACTACCTTGGCCATGGGATATTTTTCCAGAAGCATGGGTATGCCGCCGGAGTGGTCCTGCTCCGCATGGTTGGCTATTATGTAGTCTATGCTCTTTATACCCATCTCATCCAGTTTTTCCATGAGCTCGTCTATCTTTTCCGGGTCTGCCGTATCTATGAGGGCGGTTTTCTCACTCCCTTTTACCAGATAGGAGTTGTAACTTGTTCCATCTGGCAGGGGAATCAAATCATCGAAAAGGCGGCGGTCCCAGTGCATCATCCCTATAAAATAAACATTTTCATCTATTTTCGCAATCATTGAAATATTATTACAGTGTAATATTTAAAATTAGCGGAGGAAAAGGTTTGTCTATCCAATTACTTCAAAATCATCCTTACTTGCTCCACAGATGGGGCAGACCCAATCATCTGGCAATTTTTCAAAGGATGTGCCAGGCGCTATGTTGCCGTCTGCATCTCCTTTAGCGGGGTCGTATATGTAGCCGCATATCTTGTGCATCTGATTTTTTCATTTTTCCTCATCACTCTGCAGGAGCGTAGTAGCATCTCTTTGGCGAGATAACTTTGCCCTTCTTTTTTAGCTCCTTTATGGCTTTAGAAACCTCCTTGCTGTCCACATTGAGCATCTTTGCTATGTCTCCCGGGCGAACCGGCTTTCCAGCCTTTTTCATGGCTTTAAGCACTTCCTCCTCCATCTTACCGCCTCAAAATTTTCTGAACTTATCGCTGGCAAGCCCGCAGACAGGGCATCTTTCCGGTGGAGTGTCCACATGAGTGTAGCCACATACAGGGCAGATGTATATCTCATCAATCTCCGCATCTTTCTGCTCCTCCACTCTCTTTCTCGCATCTTCGTAAAGTTTCGCGTGAATCTTCTCCGCTTCTATGGCATAATGTATTGCCTGCTCCGCCCCTCTTTCGCCCTGCAATTTTGCTATGGCGTCATAGGCCGGGTACATTTCCTCTACTTCAAAATTTTCGCCATCCATGGCTGCCTTTAGATTCTCATATGTTTCCTTTATTATCTCGAGATTTTTTGCATGATTTTTTGCATGCACAAACTCAGCGTATGCTATTGCCTTGAACAATCTGGCAATATTCGGATATCCCTCTTCCTCTGCAATCTCGCTGAATATGAGATATTTCATATGTGCCATACTCTCGCCGGCAAACGCCTCATTTAATGCTTTTTCCGTCATTTTCCTCATTCACTCACCTCCTTTGCCCATAGGCCATGAATGGTGCAGTATTCCCTTGCTTCCCTTATTTCTGAAACGTCGAACTCTGCCTCCGGTCTTTCTCCCGGCTTTAAATATTTTCTCAGCACCCTGCCATCCTTTGTTATTATCTCAATCATTTCTATGAAATGCTCCTCCTCCATTGGATGGGGTACGCTACCAACCTTGACCACTATGCTGCCATCTCTCTTTTCCACCACTGGCAAATGCTTTTCATATCCCTGCTCCTCCTTTTTTGCTTCCATTAACTTCATGGGTTGCCCGCAGCACACTAATTGCCCTTTCCCGCCATGAAGCACTTCCACAACATTTCCGCATATCTCACATTTATATACTTCATACCTCTCCGCCATTCATTCACCTCCTAAAATCTCCT
>JAGGZK010000054.1 GCA_021162065.1 Thermoplasmata archaeon | reverse complement strand
TCCAGTTATAAATCCCCCTGCCACGGTTGAATGAAATGTGGTCAAATAACCCATGCTTTTATCCTGGGAAAAAAGATTGTGGAGATATGTTGTCCCGCTTCTCCAGTGCCCCACGAGAAATAATGGCGGCTGCCTTATCTCTGTATTTTCTATTTTCCTGTCATATTTTATTTTTTCAGAAATGCAGAAGGGATACATTATGCTGCTTATAAGAAATGAATATGCCACCTTTGGAAAATAGCGAGGAGAAAAGAGAAATTTATTCTGGGCAAAGATGCGTAAGAGATTTGGAAGATATGCCCCTGCCAGCGGCTCATATTTTATGTCAAACACGTTCTCCTGCATTTTCATGAAGGGGAGATGAAAGATTTTCTTATATATGTTTCTCACCGGTTTGCGGACTTGCCGGCAACATTGCATCTCCAAATAAATATTTTTATCCCGATTTTATATCCTCCATGGATCTTGAAACAATGGAGAGGGAAGGAAGAAAATTACTCATGAACCTTCTTGAAAAATATGTGGAGGATGGGATGGAGTTGCTGGAGGTGGGATGCGGGAATGAAGAAATAATGAAAAAGGTGGAAGAAAATTTTGGAGTGGAGGCGATATGCGCCGACCCATATGGACATGGAAAAAATGTGTTTCATGTAAGAGCGGAGGAACTTTCCTCTCTCGGAAAAAAAATTTGATATCGTATATTCCCTCCAGAGTCTCCATCATTTCCTTAGCCTGGAGAAATTTTTGAATGAGGGAAGGAGAATAATGGGGAAAAATGGAAAAATCATACTGGTGGACTGGAAGAAGGGCGTGGATACTGGCATACCTGAGCAATATTTCTCACTTGAAGAGGTGAAGGAAAAGGTGGAAAAAATATTCAGAATTATTGAAAAGGGAGAAGGGAGGTTTCATTTCTATATTGTTGGCATGGCATAATCAAAATATTTCTCCGCCCAGTCCAGCGCCTCTGCCATGGCGATGCTTCTACTTTCCCTCTCCGAAAAGGAATGGTCTGTGGGGAAAAGCATTATCTTTTTTGGTTCCTGAGCGTTTTCGTATATATTTATGGCATGCTCTATAGATACCAGTTCATCCCTCTGCCCATGCATTACAAGTATGCGTGAGCATTTTTTCACATCCTTTGCTATGCTTTCCTTTCTCCCTTCTATTTCAATCTCATAGGGAGTTGCGAGGGTTATTATCGATGCCACCTCTTTCCCGGCAGCATATCTTATGGAAACCATGCCTCCGAGGGAGGAACCCAGCAGGGCATATCTGGCTTCAAATTTGCTATCAAGAAATTCCATTATCTTATGGAGATCTTTAACTCTCTCATCCACGGATGCTGAAAATTCCCCTCCGCTTTCTCCACACCCCCGAAAATCAAATCTCACACATGAGATGCCTCTACGGGAAGCCATCTCCGCAATCTCCAGATATTTCTCGCTCTCCTTACTGGAATAGAGGCCGTGACAGCAGATTATGAATCTTTCCTCGCTGGCGAGATGCATCACTCCATCTATTTCATCAATCCTGAATCTTTCCAATTTTTTCATTCTCCTCAAGAATCGCTTTGTAGGATATGAATATTTCCACAATGGCAAATATCATTGAGACGGAAAGAAAGAATATGGAAAAGAGATGCAGCCACAGCACCATTTTCTCAGTGATGGTTTCCTCAAGACCATAGACTATAACGGCGGAGAGAAAGAATATGGAGAGGGTGGCAGAGAGTATGCATGCCATCAGGAAAAATATTGAATTTCTGAGCAATTTTCCCCTCTTTATCAGTATCCTCATCTGCCCCTCAATAACGCCCTTCCATTCCCTCTCCTTCATGAGTTTTTCATGGAATATCCTTATCCTGTCTATGACACGGCCATATCTCTGTTGCAGGCTCAGCGAGAGCAAAGCGGCGGCGGAAACAATCACCATGGGCACCAGCGATGCCTGAAGAATTTCAACAATATTCATTCTCTCCCTCCATTTCAATGGCCCTCTCCACAAAATAGATTGCAGCAGGAATATTTTCGGCTATTATTTCATTAACTACCTCTTTATCCAAAGGTGCAACGTCGCCACTTATCTCCACTATCAGTGCATATATGCCTTTGCTTTCATACATCCAGTCAATGGCCATACCTGTAACTCCTATCCCCGCTTCTCTAAAGGAGCAGCCGTTTATTCTGGACATGTTCTCGGCTATGGATATAAAAGTTGCTTCATCCCTTGCTGGCTCATCGGTGTAGCCAAAGGGATAGAAAATGACCTTGCCCGCTCCAGTATGATAGTCGGCTGCCATAATGAAATTCCTCTCCTCTACAAAATCCCTCACCGCCCTGCTTTCGTTCTCGCTGAATGGTCCCTCTCCCCTATACTCCGGAGGATAGCCAAGGATTTGCAAAAACAAATCGCCATATGGCATGGATGTTGTGGTTACAAAATCCCATGGCCTCCATTCATTCCATCCAGCATCATAGTTTCTGTTCAGGTTGACCCCTCTTATTATGGGAAAAATTTCCTCCAGCATAACATTATTGGGCTCCATGTTCTTTCTGGTGTTATTCTCCACCCCATCGGGATTGACCATGGGAATGAAGAAAATCTCCGCATTGTTTATTATGTCTGCCACGCTTCCATTGCTTTCATAGTTTTTGCACAGATATTCTATGAAGGAAAGGATGAACTGATATCCCAGTTTTTCATTTCCATGATGGGCAGCAAGGAATAGTACCTCCGCCTCATTTTCATCCAGAGAAACATTATCGGAGATTTTAACAGCCCATATGTCTCTTTTTCCATAAGTGACACCTATGGAATAAAAATCCATTATGCCCGCATGTTCTTCCTTCAGATTTTCCAGCAGATTTTCCATTTCTTCGTAGGAATAATAATGGAAGTTGCCTTTTCCCATGCCCGAATGGGAGAGGATAAGGAGAATTAATGTTGCTAAAGCAACCCATTTCATACATCTCTATTGAAAAACTATTTTTAAACTGTTGCCTTTAAAAAGCATGAAAATAAGGTTCGCCACCATTGAAGATGCACATGCCATAGCAGGCAACAACGTGGAACTGGCAATGGAATCGGAGAATATGGAGATATCTTTTGAGGAAACTTTGGAAGGTGTAAAAAAATTGATAATGGACAGGCAGAAGGGTTTTTATATCGTGGCAGAAGAAGAGGGAAAAGTTGCAGGGCAAATGATGATAACCTATGAATGGAGTGACTGGAGAGGGAGACAAATATGGTGGTTGCAGAGCATATACGTTAAAAAGGAATATAGAAGAAAAGGCATCATGAAGATGCTTCTGGAAGAGATAATAAAAATGGCCCAGCAGGAAGGCGTTGTTCTCATTCGTCTCTATGTTCATAAGGACAACAAAAATGCCATGAAGGCATACAAAAAGGTCGGAATGAAGGAGACACCCTACATTATATATGAGATGGAAATGGAGGAAAAGATAGTGTAAAAAGATTCTGCCGGTCTTCTCTATAATTTTTGCGGTCGAAAAATTTAATTCCTAAGAAATATTTGCCATACATGAAATTCCAAGCGATTGTCGGCATATCTGTTGCACTTCTGTTTCTTTTTGGAAATGCCCCTGAAGTTGTTAAAATCCAGGAATCCCTGGGGAATATCACTGATGAAAAATTGATGATGAAGGAGATAAATGTCAATTTCTCTATACCTGAAATAAGAGAAGATGGTGAATATGAGAAGGTGGTGGTCAAGGAGTGCAATTCCACCATTTATTCTGCTGGAAAACCCCTCCTTCCAGAATATCGCCTCCTTCTAACTTTTCCCGCGGGTACAAAGATAAAGAGAATAGAAGGCATGATAGGGAATGTGAAAAGAATGCATATAAACGGGGAAATTCGAGAAGGAAAAATGCCCATGCTTGTTCCCACTGGGGAGAATATAGATTTTGGGGAGGACAGCAACAGCATATATCCTGAAAAATGGTTTGCTTACAGATTTGGATGCGGGCTTTATGATGGAAAACGTGCTGTTTTCCTGCCCATCCACCTCTATCCTGTAAGGTACAATCATAACGAACTGGAATATACTGATTCCATCTCCCTGAAAATATACTACAGCATTTCTTCATTCCCTGCGGTCGATGCCTACGATTTGCTTATCATTACCTCCAAGGAATTTGTGGAGGAACTGCAGCCGTTGAAGGAGCATAAGGAAGAGCATAACATTAAAACAAAGGTGGTGACTCTGGATGAAATATATGGTGGCAAGTATTTTACTCCTCAAGGAAGGGATGAGGAGGAGAAAATAAAGTATTTTCTCAAAGATGCAATAGAAAACTGGGGAATAAAATATGTGCTCCTCGCTGGTGATATATGGCATGTTCCTTCCAGAATAGTTTACAGTCTTTGGGGAGGCAACAGAATGTATTCGGATTATTACTATGCTGATATCTATGATGCAAACATGAGTTTCTGCAGCTGGGATTCCAATGGAAACAACAGATTTGGAGAGGTGGGAAATAATGCGGATAAAGTTGATTTATATGCTGACCTTTATGTTGGCAGGATTTCATGTAATAGCATAGATGAGGTAAAGACGGTGGTGAATAAAATAATAAATTATGAAAATAATGCACATGGGACAGATTGGTTCAATCGCCTTGTTTTAATGGGAGGAGACACTTTTCCAAAATGGAATGACATTGCCGAAGGAGAGGTGGTAAATGATTATGTCGCCAGTGTCATGCATGATTTTCAGCCGGTTAAAATTCAGACTTCCCTGCATAATTTTCTTCCAAACAAAATAAACCAAATTCTTTCCCAAGGAGCAGGATTTGTGTGTTACTCAGGCCATGGCTTTGAATATGGCTTCGGCACATATCCGAAAAACAGGAGATGGATGATTGCCTACTATACCCCCTATCTATTATGGCTCAAAAATGGGGATAAACTTCCCATTATATTCTTTGATGCCTGCCTCACCGCAAAACTCGATTACCACATGTTTGGCAACCCCAATATACCATGCTTCGCCTGGTGCATGGTTAAAAAAGCAGATGGAGGAGCAATAGCAACCATAGGAGCCACAGAAACAGCCACCACCACAGTGGATGCAGATGGCCCCAAAGGACAGGCAGGATACCTTGACTTGCATTTCTTCATGGCATATAAACCGGGCATCCATGTGTCGGAAATGCTGGTGAAAGCAAAGCATGATTATCTGAATGATATTGCTTCTGGAGAAGCAAACGATCGCCTCTATGAAATGACCATTGAGCAATTCATTCTCCTTGGAGATCCAAGCCTGAAAGTTGGGGGATATGAATGATTAAAAGGAATGTTCATCTTCCATCCACTCTCTTCATCCTTCTCACATAAAATTTCTTACCCCTGTAATGGGTTTCAAGCAAATCTCCTCTTTCAATCATCTTTTCCACCATGCTCCAATCAGCATTTGCCTTCTTTAAAAATTCCCTTACCGCATCCTCCCTCATGGGATGAACGGATGTGATGGAAAGCAGATTTTCCTCCACGTTATCTGTAAAGGCAAATTCATTTCCCTCATAACCGATGAGATACTCCACCTCTCCCACCCTTTCAGCGAATATCTGATATGCCCGGTTGAGTACTTCTTCATTGGAGGGCGAGACCCATGATTCGGCAGGGGGGCGTGTTGGTATGGCGATGTATGCCCTATGGGGTGAGAGAGATGCAATGAATTCCGCAACTCTCTCCATTTCCTTCGCATCATCATTTACTCCATTCACCAGCATGGTTTCAGTGATTAATGTTGTATTGCCATCTTCTGCAAGATTCTGTATGCCCTTCAATATCTCCGATAAACTGAGGGAGAAATGGGGCCTGTTCATCCTCCTCCATATTTTCTCGCTCACCGCATCAACCTTCACCGATACCACATCCGCACATCCAATTTCTCTCCTCACATCCTCTCTCCATAAAAGAGAGGAGTTTGTTATCACTGCAATTTTTATTCCCATCTGCCTCAGCATCTCTATTTCCCTGCCAAGGTTTAAATCCAGGGTTGGCTCCCCATCCGGTACAAAGGTGAGGAAATCAATTTTTTCTCCATTTCTCTTCAGAATATCCACCCTTTCCCTTACTTCCTCATATATTCTCTCTGGAGAATAGAACTTTTTTCTTTCCACATCCATGGAGGAAGTGACTCCAATCTGGCAGTAAATGCATGAGTAGCTGCATATCTTCGGGGGGATGTTGTTTATTCCCAGACTCCTTCCGAATCTTCTGGAAGGCACGGGCCCAAAAATAATCATTATTGCCCCCTCAGAATATAATTTCCTCCCTCTATCTTTATGGCCTTTCCATTTATTATGGCATCTGCTATTTTGTAACGCGCATTCTTCAGATCATTCCACAATGCCTTCTGGGAAATGCCCATTCTCGCCGCCGCCTCATGCTGGGTCATGCCCAGAAAATCCACGAGACGGAAGGCTTCAAATTCTTCCAGAAGCAGGGTGACAACACCGCTGTAGGGCACATTTGGAATAAAATGATTTGCCTGCGGAAGATTCTCAACCCATCTTCTGCATCTTCTCCTGCCGGGCATTATACTTATAAAGATGAATTTATATAAAGTTTTGTAAAAAAATTTATATATTTGATACTATATATTCCGTAAGGTGATTAAAAATGCCAGGTTGGGGAAGAGGATTTGGATGGTACGGCTGGTATGGATGGGGAAGAGGTAATCCCTACCCGTATTGCAGAAGATTTCCGTGGCTGCCAAGAGGATGGTGGTGGAGCGGAGCAGCATGGTACGGCTCTTCATATTATGGAGGGCCATACTATGGAAGCTATTACAGGAGTTATTACCCCACACCCTATGCAAATCCTAGCTATCCCACAAGCCAGACATCTCCATATCAGTATCCCACCGCCTCCACATCCAAGCAGGAAGTGGAAATGATAAAACAGGAGATCTCAATGATGGAACAGCATCTCAAGGCAATTGCGGAGAGATTGAAGCAGTTGAAGGGTGAATAAAATGGTATATCACCACTGGGGATGGTATGCACCACCCTACATCATGCCATGGATATACTACCACACAACCTTTCCATGGACTCCCTATCGCTTTACAGAGGAAGAGGAGAAGGAGATGCCGGAAGCGCGTTTGAGGGAAATAAATAAAAGGCTGAAAGAATTAGAGAGTGATTAAAATGAGAATTGTTGTAGCAACCAACGGAGGAGGACTGGAGGATAGCATCTCTCCAGTATTTGGAAGATGCCCCGCCTTTGCAATAATAGATGCGGAGGGAAATGAAATCAAAAATGTGGAGGTTGCACCCAATCCATCCGCAGGAGCGGTGCACGGAGCTGGTGTACAGGCGGCTCAGTTTGTATTAAGCAGGGGAGCAAATGTGGCCATCTCCGGCAACTTTGGGCCCAACGTTTCCTCCATACTTCAGCAGGCTGGAGTTAAGATGATAATAACCCAGGGAAATGTGGGCGAGGTGGTAAGGAGATATCTGCAGGGAGAGAATGTGGCAATGGCTCCGCAAACACCGCCTCCCGGCACACCGCATGAAGTGCATACAAGCAGTTATGGCGGAAGAGAGGAGAAGGTAAGCAAGGATGACATAGAGATGTTGGAGGAGGAAATCAGAAAAATAGAGGACATGCTGGAAGACATCAAAAAGAGGTTGAGCGAAATAAAGTAGAAAGGAGGCGAAAAAATGGCAATGGGAGCAGGAAGAGGTAGAGGAGCAGGTGGAGGAGCAGGCGCAGGCAGAGGAAGAGGAAGAATGGGAGGGGGCGGCAGAGGGCCCGGCGGCGAGTGCGTATGCCCCAGTTGCGGCCATCGTATGCCTCATCAGCCAGGGCAACCATGCATGCAGCTTACATGCCCGCAGTGTGGAACCAGAATGGTGAGGGCATGAGGATAGCCTTTCCCACTCTGGGAAATGAAGGGCTGGATGACACCATAGGAGAACATTTTGGGAAGGTGCCGACCTACACCATAGTCGATACGGAGACACATGAGGTGAAGGTGGTGGAGAATGCCAGCATTCATGGAGGTGGGGAGATATATCCCCCTGAATTGTTATCAAGGGAAAAGGTGGATGTGCTCATATGCAGCGGAATAGGAAGAAAGGCGCTGAGCATGTTTCAGGGATTCAAAATAAAGGTGTACATGGCGGGTGTAAAGAAGGTGGCGGATGCCCTCCAGGATTTCATCAACGGCGAACTAAAGGAAGCATGCATAGAGGACGGATGCGTGGAATAGATGATAATAACAGTTGCATCTGGCAAAGGGGGGACGGGCAAAACAACGGTCGCCGTTAATCTTGCTCTCGCCATAGAAGCAACCCTCTACGATTGCGACGTGGAGGAGCCCAATGCCAACATTTTCATAAAGGCGGATTTGCAGAAGGTGGATGATGTAAAATTAATGAACCCTGTTTTTGATCTTCAGAAATGCACCTTCTGCAAGAAATGCGCGGAGTTCTGCAAATACAATGCCATCGCGGTTCTTTCTTCAGATGTTATTCTTTTCCCCGAGTTATGCTCGGGATGCGGAGGATGCAAAATAGTCTGCCCCTATGATGCCATAAGCGAGGGGAGCAGAAGCATAGGGGAGATATACCATGGCAAGAATGGCATAGAGATATATCAGGGAGTGATGAACGTTGGCGAGGCGAGGGCAACGCCGGTGGTGGCAAAACTGAAGGAGTATGTGAAAAAAGATGGCATCTCCGTGCTGGATGCGCCTCCCGGAAATGGATGTCCTGTCATAGAAACAATGCACGGCTCTGATTTTGTAATTCTTGTTACAGAGCCGACACCCTTTGGATTTCATGATTTCAAAATAGCATATGAACTTGCGAAAAAACTGGATATTCCTGCTGGGGTGGTGATAAACAGATATGGCGTAGGTGATGACAGCGTGGAGAAATACTGTCGGGATGAGGGAGTAGATGTGCTTATGAAAATACCCTACAGCAGAGAGATAGCAGAGTTATATTCCAAGGGCATTCCCTTTGCCAGCCATATACCAGAATGGAGAAAGAAATTTCAGGAACTGTATGAGGTGATAGGTTGAAACAGGTGGTGGTGGCGTCTGGCAAGGGAGGGACGGGCAAAACAAGCATGGTTTCATCCTTTGCCGCCTTAACCAATGCTGTCTTTGCGGATTGCGACGTGGATGCTCCAAATCTTCATCTTATATTAAAGCCAGAGATAACCGAAAAGATGCCCTATGAGGGAATGGAAGTAGCAAGGATAGATGAGGGAAAATGCATAAAATGTGGGGAGTGCGAGAGAGCATGCAGGTTCAACGCCATAGAGAATTTTAAAGTCATAGAGGAAAAGTGCGAGGGATGCGGGGTCTGCCCTCTTGTTTGCCCTGTGGATGCCATAACGCTGCATAAAAGGGTGAATGGCATCGTCTATGTGGCGGATACGAGATTCGGCGATTTCGTTTACGGCATTCTTTCCCCCGGTGAGGAGGCGAGTGGAAAACTCGTTACAATGGTGAGGAAAAAGGCGCAGGAGATTGCGGAGAAGAAGGGAAAGGATCTCATAGTCATAGATGCTCCTGCAGGAATAGGATGTCCTGTCATATCATCCATAGGTGGCACAGATCTGGCAGTAATAGTGGCGGAGCCAACCATGGCCGCCATCCATGACATGGAGAGAATACTGAAGGTGGCGGAGCATTTTAATGTCCCCACAGTGGTGTGCATAAATAAGTATGACATAAATGAAGAGCAGAGCAGGAAAATAGAGGAATACTGCAGGGAAAAGGGCATAGAAATACTCGGAAAGATTCCCTTCAACAAAAAGTTTACAGAGGCGATGGTGGAGGGAAAGAATATAATAGAATATGATGAGGAACTGGGGAAAATAATAAGGGAAATATGGAACAGGGTTGAGAAAAAACTTGGGGAGAGGCAGAAGGAGAAAACTTGAGTATACCTTTGCCATCGCGTAATGATGGGAGTCATGGAGGGGGTTTAGATGAGGGTAAGAATAATATATGATAACAAGGCCATGGATGGAATGAAGAAGGCATGGGGTTTTTCATGTCTCATAGAACATGGAATAAGAATTTTATTTGATACTGGAGGAAATGGGGATATTTTCCTCCATAACCTACAAAAGATGGACATTGATGTGAGCAAAATAGATGCCATTTTCATCTCACATGATCACTGGGATCACGTAACCGGACTAAAGGCCATTGACTTTGCTGGACCCATATATGTGCCATCCTCGTCAAAAATTAATGGAATTAGATTGGATAAAGGGGAATTCCTTCCGGGTTTCATATCCACGGGGACAATAAATGGTGAGCATTCTCTGTTGGTGAAGAGTAACGGAAAAATTCTTATTTTCACAGGATGCAGTCACAATGGAGTGGAGAATGTTATTAGAACAGCGGAAAGATATGGAGAGATATATGGCATAATCGGCGGCTTTCATGATTTCGAGAGGGTGGAGATTCTGAAAAATTACAGGATGGTGATGCCCTGCCACTGCACCCGGCTGAAGGAGAAAATAGAGAGATTTGACAATGCCATAGAATGCATGGCGGGAAAGGTGGTGGAAATTGAGCTATGACGATTTTTTCAAAAGTGAGTTGGGGAGAGAGGTGATGGAAAGGGAGGCATCCTTTGTGGTTTACCATCTCAATGGCTTACTGGCAAGCATAGGTTGCGGAACCGGAATAATAGAGAAAAAAGCCATGGAGATGAAGGATGTTGAAATAATAGGGGTAGAGAAGGATATAAAAATGGTTGAAATTGCAAAGAGGAGGATGGAAGTGATAAGAGGAGATGCATCCCATCTTCCCTTTAAAGATGCCTCTCTGGATGGTGTTGCCTTCATAACCTCCCTGGAATTTGTTGATGACTATACAAGGGCTCTGGAAGAGGCAAAAAGGGTGTTAAAAAAAGAAGGAAAAATGGTTGCCATAATGCTCAACACCTCCTCCAACTATTTCAAAAGGAGTTATGAAAAAGGGGGCTACATAAGGAGGCATATAAAAAATGTGGATGTGGAAGAAATAGAAAGAAGCATGAAAAAAATTTTTCATGTGAGAAGGGAGGCGCTTTTCGGCATAGAAGGGGGAAAAATTGTTGAGGAAGGAGATGCGGTATACGGCTATATAGCAACAATGCGGTAAACCGAAAAAATTTTTGCTTCCCAAAAATTTATATAAGGCAAGGAAATAAGGGATGAGAAGCATGATTTCCCTCGCCTCCGCCCGCGGTTTATTCAGGATAACATCCATAGCATGCGGTAGAGGATGCGTGAATAAACTTGCGTCCATGGGAATAATGCCAGGGGAGGTTGTAAGGGTCATAAATAATGGTAGCGGGCCGGTGATGGTGGAGGTGAAGGGCAGCAGGGTGGCCATAGGAAGGGGAGTGGCGATGAAAATATACGGAGAGGAGTTATGAAGGAGTTGAAGGTTGCGATAATAGGAAATCCCAATGTGGGAAAAACGACTCTTTTTAATGCCCTTACTGGGGAAAAGCAGCATGTGGGAAACTGGCCCGGCGTGACGGTGGAAAAAATAGAGGGTTATGGAAAGGTGGATGGGGTGAGAGTTCATTATATAGATTTGCCGGGCGTTTATAGCCTCTCCGCCTACAGCATAGATGAAAAAATTGCGAGGGATTTTATACTTACTGAAAACCCGGATGTGGTGGTGGACATAGTGGATGCCACCAATCTGGAGAGAAATCTCTATCTAACCCTCCAGCTGCTGGAGTTGAAGGCGAACGTGGTGATAGCCCTCAATTTTATGGACGAGGTGGAAAAGAGGAGAATGGACATAGATGTGAAAAAACTTCAGGAATTTCTCGGGATAAAAGTGGTGCCCGTGGTGGCAAGGGAGGGAAAGGGAATAGAGGAATTGAAGAGGGCGATTCTGGAAACGGCCCGGCATGGCGTCATAAGAAAGGTTGAAGTCGGCTATGGAAGAGATGTGGAGAGGGCGATTCTGGAAATAGAGGGCATGCTTGCCGATGAGAGAATAAAATGCAGGCACTGTCCCTTTGCAAAATTATGCCTCGGAAGCGATAGGGAGAGACACTGGGTTTCCACCCGCCTTCTGGAAGGAGACGATGAGGCAAATAAGGTGGTGGATAGGGAAATAGCGCTGAGGGCCATGGAGTTGAGAAGGGAATTGGAGAAAAAATATGGGGACATGGCCGCCTACTTCGCAAAGAAGAGATATGAACTCATAGGAAGCATAGTTCGCCAGTGTTTAAAGATGGAGGAAATGGAGGAAACCTTTTCCGACAGGATGGACAGGGTTTTGCTGGACAAATATCTAGGCATTCCAATATTTTTTGTCATAATGTGGCTCGCCTTCAAACTCACCTTTGATGTGGCCGCACCCTTCACCCTTCTTATTGAAAAATTGTTTGATGAACTGGGAAAATGGGTGGCTGGAAGCATACCCAATGAAACCATGGCCTCCCTCATAGGAGAGGGGATAATCGGGGGAGTAGGCTCCGTACTCGTGTTTGTGCCAAACATATTCCTCCTTTTTTTCATTCTTGCCCTCCTGGAGGATAGCGGATATATGGCCAGGGCCGCCTTCGTGATGGATAGAGTGATGTACCGCATAGGATTGCATGGCAAGGCCTTCATTCCCATGCTTCTTGGCTTCGGATGCAATGTGCCGGCGATAATGGCAACGAGGACCATGGAGGATGAAAGAGACCGACTGTTAGCCATAATGATAAATCCGCTCATGTCATGCTCCGCCCGCCTCCCGGTATATGTTCTCTTTGCGGGCATTTTCTTTGCCGGGAAAGAGGCGGGGGTTATAATGTCCATGTATCTTCTCGGTATTCTCCTTGCGGTGATGATGGCGCTGCTGCTCAGAAAGTTCCTTTTCCAGGGAAAGCCATCTCCCTTCATAATGGAAATGCCTCCATACCGCCTTCCCACCCTGAGAAACATAGTTTCCACCACCTGGAACAGGGGCAAGATGTTCATTAAAAAGGCGGGAACCATAATACTGCTGGGCGTCATCATAATATGGTTTCTGGCGAATTTTCCTGATGGCGGCATAGAGGAAAGTTTCCTCGCCATGATTGGAAAGGCGATGCAGCCCCTCTTTGCCCCTCTGGGCTGGAGCTGGCGGGCGGTGGTGGCGCTGCTGGCAGGAGTGGTGGGAAAGGAAATAGTGGTTGGAAGTTTGGGAGCGTTATATGGAGGAAATCTTTCCTCTGCCTTGGCTGCAGACTTCACCCAGGTGGAGGCATTTGCCTACATGGCATTCGTGCTGATATATGTGCCCTGCATCGCCACAATAGCAGCAATATGGCAGGAGACAAGGAGCATTAAATGGCCCCTCTTCACCATCACCTATGAAATCCTGCTGGCCTACGGCGTTGCCCTTGCCATAGTCGCCATAGGAGGGTTGATATGAAGACATTTTCCCTTACAATGGCTGCCCTTTATCTTCTCGCCTTTGTTCTCGTAATCCTCTCCATTGCAGGAAAAATTTCCTTCGTTCAGCCAAGCATTCCCCTCGCCTTTTCCTTCCTGGTGATATTCGGTATTTACCTCAGGGCTGACATGCCCCATCTCATGGTGGCGTCCCTGCTTTCTTCCGGCATCGCAGCCATATACCTTCTGTCCGCAGGCGCAGACATTATGGCGAAGATTCTCGGGGAAGATGTGAAAATAACCCTGTGGGATGCAAATCCCCTCGCCCTCCTTCTTGCCTTCCTTTCCATCATGGGTTTGTGGTATTACCACACCGGGGAGGTGAAAAATGAGTAAAAGATATGAAGAATATCTGGAAGTGATTCATGAGATAGTGGAGAAAAAGGGATATGCAAGAGCAAAGGATCTGGCAAATGCTCTTCATGTTAGCCCGTCTACAGTAACGGAAATGATTCAGAAACTCGACAGAGAGGGGTATGTGAACTATGAAAAATACGGGGGCATGACCCTCACTCCAAAGGGAAAAAAGCTGGTGGAGGACCTGGCAAGAAAGCACGAGGTGCTCAAGAATTTCTTCATCCTCATAGGTGTCGAGGAGGAGGTGGCAGAGCAGGATGCCTGCAAAATAGAGCACATCGCCTCAGATGGCACAACGGAGGCGCTGACAAAATTTGTTGAGTTCGTTCAGAAACATGATAATCCGAGATGGATTGAGAGATTCAGAATATACCAGGAGCGGGGAGAGCTGGTGGAGTGCCCGAAGACAAAAAAAGGAAATAAAAAATGAAGGAGATTGTTCTCGGAAAAGATATCCTGCCAAAATAAGAATATTTTTAACTTTCCTGTGTTATATGGGCAATGAAAAGATGGGCTGTTCTCTTCATAGTCCTCCTGCTTGCCTTCATTCCCCCATCCGAGGGAAAGGAGAGGACAGCATATGTGGTGAAGATAGACGGGCTCATCACCCAAGGTACGGTGGAGCAGTTTGAAAGATCCCTTGATATCGCAGGAAAGGATGGAGACATCCTTATAGTAATGCTGGATACCAATGGAGGACTTTCCAGTTCCATGGAAAAAATCATAGAAATGATGGAATCTTCCCCTATCCCTGTGATAATATACGTTGCCCCTCCGGGGGCGAAGGCGTTTTCCGCCGGCACCTTCCTGCTCATGGCTTCCCATGTGGCCGCCATGGCCAACGCCACCACCATAGGAGCATGTCATCCCAGAATAATCACGGGCACCGGCCTTGTGGAAGATGCAGGGGAGAAGGAGACGAATGCCTATGCCGCCATGATGAAATCTCTGGCTGCCTCCCATGGAAGAAATGAGAGTATGGCTATAGAGTTTGTAAAAAACAACACGGCGTTGAATGAAAGGGAGGCGATGGAAAAGGGAGTCATAGAGATGGTTGCCAGAGACGTGGAGGATTTACTGGAAAAACTTGATGGGAAAGTCGTTGAGGTAAGAGGGGAAAATTACACCATCAATACCTCTGGAATGGTCATAAAAAACATAAGATGGGGGATGAGGGAGAAATTCATCAATTATCTCTCCGACCCGCAGGTTGCCTCACTCCTTCTCACCATAGGTATATTTGGCCTTATTTTCGGTTTTCTAACCCCCGGCTTCCACTTTCCGGAAACCATGGGGGCAATCCTGATAATTCTTGCCCTCTATGGACTCTCATTTATAGGTATGGGGGCAGCGGGTATATTGCTGCTTTCCCTTGCCTTCATATTTTTTGTGATAGAAGCCCACACTCCCACCTTTGGGTTCTGGACCGCCGCAGCCATAATAACCTTCATATTCGGAATAATGCTCCTTCCCGCAGGTGATGTCCTCCATGAAATGCCCCGGGACTGGTATAAATCCTTCAGGCTGGCAAGCATTATGGTGGCCATATTCGTCACCACGTTCTTCTCCTATGCCGTTGCCATGGCCGCCAAAACAAGAAGAAAAAAGCCCAGAATAGGGGAAAACGAAATGGTGGGTAAGGAAGGCGTTGCCCTCACCCGCATATCTCCAGAAGGGCAGGTGAAGGTGGACGGAAAGATATGGAAGGCTGTATCGGAGGAGGAGATAGAGGAGGGGGAGAAAATTGTTGTGGAGGAGCAGCACAGATTGACACTGAAGGTGAAGAAAATATGATAACCCTGATTTTTCCCTACGGAAGAAAGATTTCAGATGTGATTAAAAAACTTAAGGGAGATTATGAAATTCTTGTGGCTGGCAAGCCCAACAGAATTCTGAAAGGAGAAAATGTAAGATTTATAGAGGATGGAAACCTTGCCTCATCCCTTATGAAATGCATGAGGGAAAGCAGGGGGGATTACATAATAATTCTTAACGATGGGGTGGAAAATGCTGAAAGGTTGATAAAGAGGATGGTCTCCCTCGCCGAAAAAGGAGCGGATATAGTGGTGGGAGTTAGGGAAGAAAAATCATTACTGGCAAGAATGCTTGTCAACCTCCTCCTTCCCTGCAGCAGGAGAACAAGGGACCCGCTCTCCGAGATATTTCTTGTCCGCAGAGAGGTTGTCAACGGAATGAAAATGCATCCCATAGGATGCAAACTTCTTCTGGAGATAATGGCGGAGGGGGAGTATGGAAGCATAGAGGAGGTGCCCGTGGAATTTAATGGAGAAAGTCTTTTTAATGGCAACTATTCCGCCTACTCTTCCCACCTCCTCAAAATAGCATGGAAGAGAGGGGAAATAAAAAGATTTGTGAAATTTGGAATAGTGGGGGGACTGAGCATCCTGTTCAATGAATTTCTGCTGTGGCTCATGCTCCTCTATGACATTCATCTCATCATTTCCAGTCTGGTGAGCATAGAGGCGGGCATACTGGCTTCCTTCATCATGAATGAATTATGGACCTTCCGGGACAGGGGGGGAAAGGGGTTCGCCGCCTATATGAAAAGAATGGGAAAATACAATTTCGCCAGCATAATAGGGTTGCTGATAAACTTCTTTTTCCTCATATCCCTCACCCAGCTCCTTGGAATGAATCCGCTGAAGGCGAATATTGTCGGGATAGCCGCCGCCTTCATATGGAATTTTTTAGCCCACAATCTGTGGACATGGCACTCCTGATTACTCCTTCTTTCTCTTGCTTCCCACCGGATGGATGGCGCCGCACGCCTCACATTTGAGCATCAGGGTGCGGTTCTTCTTTATGAGTTTTGTATCAGGCCTGCCGCATTCCCTGCAGAGGACATATCTGTTCACATATCTCTCTATCCTCTCCTGCACCTTCGTCTGCGGGATTTTCCCCTGGAAAACCGCCCTCTCACCATCTATCTCTCCGGCTGTACCGAGTTCTCTTAGCAGATATTTGAAAATCTGGTCCATTTCTCTGTTGACCTTTGAGGCAATATCGGCAAGATTTCTGAGAACGGTGGTGTTGCCCTCATAAAAAATGACACCCTTTGGCATTTCAAAACGTTCCTTCACCACCACATTCTCCGGTAATGAATCCATGGCTCTTTCGAGCAGGCGATCGTAATCGTAAACGTTCATATCATGCATGTTTGCCAATTGCACGCAGGTATAAAAATATATTGATGTCTCCTCTTTCCATAAATATTAATCTCCTGGTTAACGTTTCACAAAAACTATTAAAGATGTACGGAATAAAGTATTATGAAATGGAGAGGGTTTAGAGGATTCATATCGGTGATTTTGCTCATATCCGTGGCTCTGGGGGGATGCATAAAGGGGGAAAAAAGCATGGTTAAGATTCCGCCTGAGGTGGCGTCCCATTCGGATAATCCAAAATATATCTTTTCTTCCTTCTACTCCCATGAGGGAGTGGAGTTGGAGGGGAACGCGATGGATTACTCCCTCCCCCTCAGCGAGGATGACATAAAGAATCTGGATATCCTGCAAGAGAGGTTGAATCTGTCTGCAGATGCTGTGGAAGTGCTAAAAAAGAATGGTTTTGTGGTGGTGGATTATGGAAAGACGGAGGATATAACAAAGATATATCAGGACATGAGGGCCAGAGGAATCCCCATATTTGTCACCCCCGACACCTTCCTTCACATTTACCACATCCATTTCAACGAGATTCTCAAGAATATTGAAGAGAGGGATTTTTTTGATTCCCTCGTGAAAATAACAGAAAAATTGTACGAAACATCTCTCTCCGACTATTCCACCTTCACCGATGAAAGAATGAAGGAGGCCAGCAGAAGAAATGTGGCCTACTTCGCCGTTGCTTTGCATCTCCTGGGAAAGAAGGTGGATGTGCCCTCCTATGCAGAAAAGATGGTAGACAGGGAGATCTCCAACATTGCCGCCCATGAGGGCTTCGCCACCAGCAGTATTTTTCATTATGAAGAAGACTATTCCCAGTATGCGCCTAGGGGACATTACACCCAGTCGGAGAAACTCCAGAGATATTTCATGGCAATGATGTGGTACGGGAGAATGGCCTTTCTGCTGAAAGGCGGAGAGGGTGCGATTATTACCGAAGAGGATGCATCCATAGCCACATCCCAGGCATGTCTCATATCATCGCATCTTTCCTCCATCAGCATCGAGGGAGAAAATGCCTTCGATATGTGGAAGAGGATGTACGCCATAACCTCGTTTTTTGTGGGCCTTTCAGATGATCTCACGCCCTATGAGTATCTGGAAAAAATGCTGGAGTTGTTCGGAGAAAATTTCTCCATATCAATTTTCTCGGATGACAGAAACATTGAGGCAATGCAAGAGGCTTTGCTTGCGCTGCGCCCGCCTTCAATATATGGCGGCACAGGGAACTATGGCATCTCTCCACCCTTTACCAAGGAAAAAATGATGGATTTGCTGAATAAAACAAGGGGCATGAGATTCATGGGTCAGAGATATGTTCCAGATTCTTACATATTCCAGCAACTCGTCTCTCCATCTGTAGGGATGTATGATGGCGATGAAGACAAAAAGCCCTTCACCATGGAGATTACCATGGGAGGGGCAGCAAGATGCTTCCCCCGCGGACTGGATTTGATGGCGGTTTTTGGTTCGGAAAGGGCATTGCAGATTCTGGAGGAGGAAGGTGATACATCATATAGCGGGGTTAACACCAGTTACATCAAACAGATGGAGATGCTCCGTGAGAAATTTGATGCCATGAACGTGAGTGAGTGGAATCGCAACCTTTACTGGAGCTGGCTATATTCACTGAAGGCGTTGCTTGGAGATTTCGACAATGCCTATCCCTCATTTATGAGGAGTGAGGCATGGAAGGACAGGGAGTTATGCACGGCCCTTGCATCATGGAGTGAATTGAGACATGACACAATCCTGTATGCCAAACAGAGTTACACACCCCGCCTCACTTCCGTGCCCGCTCCAACGCCGGGATATGTGGAGCCAGTCATTGAATTTTATCTACGCATGGAAGCACTGGTGAACATGACATTGAAGGGGTTGAAGGAAATGAATGCCATAAATGAAACGGAGGAGGCCAATCTCCGCTCTCTGCAGAGCACCATAGAGAGAATGGCAGAGATTTCCGCAAAGGAGCTGGAGGGAAAGGAGATGAGTGATGATGACTACACATTCCTGACAAATTTTGTGGAGAAGATAAATTCCACTCTTTATGGGATGAGTAAGGAAGCAAAAACAACACTGATGGTGGCCGATGTGCATACGGATGCCAACACCATGCAATGCCTGGAGGAAGGAGTCGGATATGTCAAAGCAATAATAGTTGCCTATCCAACATCCCATGGCATATACGCCGGCGTGGGTCCCATGTTAAGTTATTACGAATTCAAGCAGCCCGTAAGCAACCGCCTTACAGATGAGGAATGGAAGGAAATGGTGGACAGCATTTCCCCACCTGAATGGACATCCTCCTTTACCATATAATCATTCTAAGGTGGCGTGCCTTCCCCTCATGCTCTCCTCATTCTCCTTTTTCTCCGCCATCAGCTGGGCGATTATGCCATCCAAGAACAGCCAGGCGGAGATTTCAAAAAGAGTGCCAAGAGGGGCAAGAGAGGCATTTTTCTTTCTGGGCTTAAGAATTATGGGTATGTCCGCAAATCTGGCTATGTGGGAGTCGGGGTTGGCTGTTATTGATATTATTTTAGCCCCCAAACGTCTCGCAATTTCCGCTGTCATGGCAACAGGAATTGTTTCACCGGATCCAGATACAAGCACAACCAGATCTCCCTTCTTCACAGGCCTTGTTATGGTCTCGCCCACAACGAAGGTGGGAAATCCGAGATGGACGAGGCGAATGGCAAAGGCCTTTGCCACCAATCCGCTCCTACCCGCACCATAGACAAATATGTTGTTTGCCTCGAAGAAGAGATTTATTGCATCATTTACCTTGCCCTCCTCCACTTCCTCAAGAATATGCTGCGTTTCCTGCATTATGTGCTCCACCGACTCTCTGAATCTCATTTTATCATCTCCATTGCCCTGTCCAGGAGAATTTGGATGTAAACGGCATCATGCTCCACCACAGGCGATTCAGAGATTATAGTGGCGTCGTAATTCCTCTCCAGCAGCACCTCCAGCAGTTTTATCACAGGGAGATCGCTCTTTTTGATGGGAACGTGATATTTCTCGCCTCCCGTGGAATACGTCACACCCGTGAGATGTATGAGATAATGGCTAAGGTGAAGGGGTTCCAGCATGTCGAATATCCTCTCAAAATCCTCCTTTTCCCTGAGGCAACCACCGCCCCTTGCATGAATGTGGGAAATGTCGAGTACGGGCACTGTGCCCTTCACCCTGCGGCATATTTCCATGACCTCCTCAATGCTTCCAAAAACCTCCCTTTTCCCCATGGTCTCAATGCCTATGGGTATCTCTATCCCTCCCTTCTTTGCCCTGTCCCTTACCCCTCTCAGATTCTTCACTATTCTCTTCATGGTTTCCTTCTTTGAGAGATGGCCATAGAAGCCGAGGTGAGTGGTTATCATTCTCGCCCCCATGAGTTTCGCCAGTTTAAGGGTTCTCTCTATCTTCTCCACACCCATCTCCACATTCCTCTTGTTCCCCGCGAGGTTGACATAATAGGGGGCGTGAACATAAATTGCCACATCGGTTTTTTTAGCCGCCGCCTTTATCTCCTTCGCCTCCTCCTCGCTTATAAAACCACGGGCAAACCTTATCTCCATTGCGGAGAGACCGAGGCATCTTGTATAAATTATTCCATCCACATTTGTTCTTTCTTTACAGGAAAGAGGGATGCCCGCAGGCCCTATTCTTATCACAGATTTTTTGAATGGGATTGGGATTAATATAAATTTCTAAAAAGTGATTGTTGTAAGGATGCTTGAAAATGCCTCCAGCACAGCCATGCATTACTTTTATAAATATCGCATGTATTGAAAGGTGATGGAAATGTTCAATCTTGAAGATCTGCCGGGCGTGGGCCCCGCCATAGCAAGGAAACTGGAGGAAGCGGGTTACAGCGATTTAATGGCAATAGCAGTGGCATCTCCTTCTGAACTTGCTGAGGTGGCGGACATAGGGGAAGGCACGGCAGCCAAAATAATTCAGGCCGCCCGCGAAAAAGCGGATGTCGGCGGATTTGAAACGGGCGATGTTCTGCTTGAAAAACTTGAAGGGAGGAAACATCTCACCACGGGCTCCAAGGCCTTTGATGAATTGCTTGGTGGCGGATTCGAAACGCAGGCGATAACGGAGTTATTTGGTGAATTCGGCTCTGGAAAAACTCAGATTGCCCACCAGTTATGCGTCAATGTTCAGATGGCTGAAGATGAGGGAGGGCTTGATGGGGAGGCAGTGTTCATAGATACAGAAAATACCTTCCGCCCTGAAAGGATACTTCAGATGGCGGAGGGCATGGGAATGGATGGCAAGGAAGCATTGAAGAAAATACATGTTGCCACCGCCTTCAACTCCAATCATCAGATGATGCTGGTTGACAAGGCGATGGAGCTGGCGAGGGAAAGGCCTGTTCGCCTTCTGGTAGTTGACTCCTTAACGGGGCATTTCAGGGCAGAGTATGTTGGGCGCGGGGCTTTAGCGGAAAGGCAGCAGAAGCTGAACAAGCATATGCATTCGCTGCTCAAATTTGCAAGGTTATACAACGCTGTCATATGCGTCACCAATCAGGTGGCAGCCCGCCCGGATGTGTTTTTTGGAGATCCAACACAGCCCATAGGAGGACATATTGTTGGCCACACAGCCATGTTCCGCATTTACCTCAGAAAGTCCAAGGGTGGCAAGAGAATAGCGCGCCTCATCGACTCGCCTCATCTGCCGGAAGGAGAGATAGTTTTCATGGTGAAGGAAGAAGGGATAAGGGACTAAATGAAGAGAATAGAACTAAGCCATGGAGCAGGCGGAGAGCGGATGGGAGAGCTCATAAAGAAATATATACTCAAATACTTTGGAGATGGCTCTGCCGATGTGCCCTTGCATGCTTTGGATGACTCCGCCGTTATAGATGGTATAGTGTTCACCACCGATAGCCACACGGTGCAGCCCATATTTTTTCCAGGCGGAGATATAGGAAAGCTTGCCGTGGCTGGAACAATAAATGACATAGCAGCCATGGGTGCTGTGCCTGTGGCAATGGCATGTGCCATGGTGATGGAGGAGGGCTTTTCAATGGAGGATTATGAGAAGGTGGTGGCGAGCATGGCAGCAGTGGCCAAAGAAGCGGGAGTGGAGATTGTTACAGGCGATACAAAAGTGGTGGAGCGTGGCGGATTAAAGGATATGGTTGTAACAACTTCAGCCATAGGGAAGGAGAGCAAGCATCTAAAACATAACTTTGAGGTGGCAGGAAGGAAGCAGGAATGGCTGCGGGATTCCATGTTAAAGCCAGGCGATGCAATAATAATCAATGGCACAATAGCAGACCACGGCATAGCCATAATTTCTGAGAGAGAGGGCTATGGATTTGAAGGCGAGATGAAATCTGATGTTGCTCCACTGAATGGATTAATGGAGACGGCCCTGAAGGAGGGCGGAGTGGTGGCGGCAAAGGATGCCACGAGAGGAGGAATAGCCAACGCCTTAAATGAGATGGCGGAAAAGTCAGGAGTGGGAATATTGATAGAGGAGGAGAGCATACCTATTAGAGATGCCACCAGAGCGGCATGCGAGATGCTGGGGTTGGATCCTTTAGCAATAGGAAATGAGGGGAAAATGATTATGGGCGTTGTTGAGGAAAAGGCAGAGGATGTGCTGGAAATCATAAAAAAGCATCGCTACGGCAGGGATGCGGCCATCATCGGAAGGGTGGTGGAGGGAAAGCATGTTGTAATGGAAACAAGCATAGGGGGCAAAAGGATGGTGGAGATGCCTGTGGGAGATCCAATTCCCAGGATATGCTGAGATGAGAGAGATTTAATTAATTGATGTGCCACTTGCTTTTGTCCAGATTTCTGGACTCCAATCTCTAACTTTTCAAATTCTGTATCAGAAACCAATAGGCAAACAGTTCTTTCTCCTTTTTTTCATAGTCATCAAATTTTTTACCCATCATTTCCCAGAAGTTTTTATTGTGTCTTCTTTCTCTTAAATGAATCATTTCATGAAATACAACATATCTTATCAATTCCTCAGGCAAATATTTGAGCATTGTATTGAAAGATATATTTCCTTTATTGCTGCAACTTCCCCATTTGGATTTGAGTTTTCTAAAATAGATTCTATTAACTTTTACATTCAGTTCCTTCGAAAATTCTTCCACCATATCTTCAATCATTTCTTTAAGTTCCTCTTCGCTTCTCCACTCCACCTTTTTCCTCTTCGCTTCTCTTTTTGCCTCCTCTATGAAAAGATGCTTTTTATATATCCATTCCTTGTATTTTTCAATGAGTTTTTTCTCATTCCCATAATTTTCTGGGAGTATAACAAGCAATTTTCCACTCCTAAATTCCAATCGAGGGTATTTTACATCACGACGATCTACTTCATACTCTATTTTTCTGTTACGAATCTGAATCTGTGCCATAATTCTCTACCTTTTTCATCAACGTCTCAAATAGTTCATCTCTTTTATTTGCATTCATTTTATATCTTCTGAGAAATCTTCGAAGTTCCTTCCCTACATTTTTTCTGGCTGTCGGCTGAACAATCCAGTTGGGGAACATATAGGGTTCTATTCTTTCCATAAGCTTTTTCACATCTTCCACAGCATTGTTTAATCCAGCATCTTCCAATGCAAGAAGCAATGAGTACTCCAGTTTATTCAACCCCATTTTTCTTTGCCTTGCATTTAATTCCTGTATTTCCTTCCATGTTTTAACCCCTTCCTCATAAATCCTCTCAAAATCCTTATTTTTCTCCTTCCACATTTTAACAATTCTTTCCACCTTGTCAACAACCCTTTCATATACCGGATTTTTATGTTTTTCCACCAGAATAAATTTGTTAAGAGTAAAGACAATGTTGGCAGCCTTTTCTTCCTTGTTTTTGACTCTTTCTTCTAAATTTTTGATGTAATTTTCATCAAATTCGACTATTGGTAAATCTTCCTTCAATCTACCAATTTCTGTAGTGGCATAAACATAGTTCACAGTTTTTCTGAAATATCCTTTCACATTATCATGTATTTCTTCCCTCCTCCTATCAACCATTCTTATGTAATACACATAGATGCCAGAAATCCATCTATATTCTTTGTACATCTGGGCTTTTATTATATCCAGACCAAGCAACTCGAAAAGTTTTCGTAATTTCCTATATCCTTTCAGAAATTCCTTTGCTATTTTATCATCTGATGATAAAACTTCAAATGCTTTCAGTAGTGTCTGTCTCTCATAATCTCTGGGAATACCTTCAAAAATATCGAGCAATTTGTTTATTAAATCAACAAACTCCCTTCTTATTTCATCAATATCATAGATGGCTCCTTTGATGTCTTCCTTGCTGTAATTTTCAAATGCTTTTTCTAACTCCTTAAACAATCCAATATAATCTATTATCAAACCAGCTTCTTTAACATCATCATATGGACGGTTTGTTCTTGCTATCGCTTGCAGTAACCTATGCTCCTTCAATGGCTTATCCAGATACATTGTTTGCAGTATGGGGGCATCAAAGCCAGTTAGCAGCATATCTGTAACAATCAATATTTTTGGCAACTTCTCTTCCTTAAATTTATCTATAATTTCCTTCCTTATATCTTCTATTTCTTTTCCTTTATATTTTTCTTTCAGTTCTTCAAAATATTCCTGAATTGGCTTGGGATCCTTCATATTAAATGTCATAACAATTTCTGAATATTCTTCTGGCAGCAATTTATCTAGCTGCCTTTTATACAAAATGCAGGCTTCTCTATCAACAGCAACAACCATCGCCTTAAATTTTCCATCCACTTCCTCCTTGAAATGCTTTGCTATATCCTCCGCAATTCTCCTTATCCTTTTCGGATTTTTCAAAAACACCCTCGTCTTATTAAGTTTCTTTCTAACTTTTTCTTCCACCCTCCTCCTTATTTCTTCTGGCAATTCTTCAAATTCCTGTTCAAGGAATGTTTCAAGCAACTCTTTATCCAGATGTATTCCTTCTTCATCTTCTAAACGTGGCATGTAAACAATTTTTAGAGTGAAGCCATCTTTTATTGAATCTTCTATGAAATACTTATCGAGATAACTTTCATATGGAGGATTGCTAAATTCTTCATACGTGTCCCTTCCTTTCTTTGCTAAGGGCGTGCCGGTAAAAGCAAAGAAAAATGCATTTCTCAGAATCCTTCTCATTTGAGAAGCAAGCAAACCATATTGACTTCTATGTCCCTCATCTATCAGAGCAATAATATTTTTTCTTTGCATTATTGTTTCTTGAGTTTTCGATAATTCTTCCAGTTCTTTCTGTAATTCATCCAGCTCATTAGGACTGAATTTATGAACCAATGTGATAAATATTCCTCTTTTCCCCCTTCCCTCATCATGTTTTATCATTCTTTTTAGCTGGCTTATTGATTCTATAACCTCTGGCTTTGATATATCCAAGGCATTAAATTCCTGCCTTAATTGTTCTTCCAATTCTCTCCTATCTACAATGAAAAATATTGTTGGATTTTCTAACTCTGCCAAAGGATATAGTTTGTTTGCTGCAAAAATCATTGTTAGTGTTTTTCCAGAACCTTGCCAGTGCCATATAAGCCCTTTATTTGGCTCTTTTTTCCCTCTAAAATTATTTAAAACCCTCTCCACAATTTTATTCGCAGCCCTATACTGCATATATCTTGCAATAACTTTTGTTGCCTCTCCCCTTTCTTCTCTTATGAAAACGAAATTCTGGATCAAATCAAGCAATTTGTTGGGGGATAACATTTCTATAATTGAATCCAAAGAATCTTTGCCATCTTCCTTCCACTCGTAAATTTTTACATTTTCAAGCCATGGAACAACTGGAAAATACTTTGCAATGTCCTCAGCAGCCACCCCAATCTGGACATATTTAAATAATTCTGGCACAGTTCCCTCATAACCTTTTATCTGCCTATATGCATCATACCAGCTTACTGACATATCCAAAGGATTTTTACATTCAATAATAACAAGAGGAATTCCATTTACATAAAGGATAATATCAACTCTTATGTTCTCTTTTCCTTTATAACTTACCTGCCTACTCACAATAAATTCGTTTTTGCTAATGTCTTCAAAATTAAACAACTTAACATTCTTCACAACTCTTTCCTTTTCAAATCTTATGCTTACTCCATTCTTCAAAAAATACAGGATCTGCTTTACTCCTTCTATTCCAGCGCCTCTCAATTTCAACTCATTTATTACTTTCCTTATTTCCTCCTCGCCCAACCCAATTCCTTCATTTATGCTCTTCAAAGCATTTATTAAATTTCCAATAAGCAATGGCTCTTCCAAATCAACTCTTTGCAACTCCCACGCCGGCGTGAAACGCCATCCCCGCCCAACTAATCCATCAATGATGTAATCCTCCACAGCCGTTTTTTCAATCTGGAAAGGCATTTATTCACGATAACATTAAAAAGGCATTTATTATGTTTTTGAAAAAAATTATGGTATAAAAAGCTTTAAGTGTCTTTGGCTCTGCTAATTGTTTTCACAAAACAAGATACAAAAAAATAGAAGGATTTATATTTATTCTCAATTATATACACCAAAGTCGAAGAATTTACGACTATGGTGTATGAAAATGAGAAAAATCATTCCTCTATACATTTTTTTAATAGTTTTAAACTTTCAAGATATTTTTTTAGTACAACCTCCCATAACTTTCCCCAATCCGGGGGATATTTTCTGAAACCAAAATATCTTAAAGCATTGATAAATCTTGCATCATCTCTATGGATTGGATATTTTTTACTTCTTAGTGTTATAATATTTCTAAGATTTGCTATGATGGTCTTGTTATAGTTTGGAAGTTGCTCTTCTAAAAAGGCCTCCAAGATGTTCACTGAACCGTTGAGTTTCTTATTCCTTATAAACTTCTTTAACTCTTTAACATTTATTTCATCAATTAACGTGGTTAAAGCTTGTATTCTATTATTAAATTCTTCCTCATTAGCACATAATTTTCGTATATCAAGTATCGCTATCTCATTATCTTTAAACAATTTTACCCCGAACTTGTTCGCGAATATAAGATTTATTTCTCTTCTCTTTTGTGCAATTTCATCAGCAATTTTTGCAATTCTTCGATCGGAACGAAGAATCAAAAAACTCGTTCTTTCCTCTAGAGCAATCTTTTCTTCTAAAGTTATTCGGTATTTTTTACCTAATTTCTTATAGTCTGCCAATTTTTCTTTCACTATTGGAATTATCTCTGGAGGCATTGTCCAGTCAGGGTATCTTCTGCTTCCTGTTTTAAAGACAAGTTTTAATGGTTGCAATCGAGGCAGTAAATAAGAAGGGATGTAGGGTCTTCCGAGAATTTTCTCAATTTCTTCCATAATTTCAAAATAGGTTGCTCTACCTCCCCTATTTATAATTGCCTGTAAAATAGCATATCCTTTATCACCATAATTTTTAAGAACCTTGTGAACATTTTCTCTAATAAGATTCCATGAACCTTCTAGCTTAATTTTGCCTTCTTCCGTAACCGTATAATATTTTCCGTAAAATCCTCCAAGGCTAATATATTTTGGTGGATTTTTCTCTACAATTCTTAACAGTTCGTCATCTGTAATTCTCTTAGAAATCTCAAAAGCCCCTTGAAAATGATCAATATCCCAGTAATCCTTAAATTGGTTGAAATAAGAAATACCAAGCTCTTTACCTATCTTGTAAATCTGGTCTTTCCAATAAAGTCGCATCAGTAACAAAGCTCTCTCTTTGATTTTCTCTTCATTCAATTAACCACCTTTTCCTAACACCTTTTCCACATTCACTCTTTTTCTCCCCGTCAACAAATCATTCATAAGCCCTTTCTTTATCCTTTCCAGCTTTTCCTTCCTCTCCCTCTCCAATTCCAGCTTTTTATCCACTGTGGAAAGAATTTCTGCAATTTTTTGTTGTTCTGGAAGAGGAGGAAGAGGGATTTTGAATGGTTCTAATATTTGTAGATTAACGTTTTTTTGAGTGCTACGAGGGGCTATCGAGCTGAGTTTATATTTAAATTTTTGGAGAGTATACATTAAAAAAAGATTATCCACCCTGTTTCTATCTCCAGTAATACCTACAACACTATCGGGGAAACATGCATCAAAATCTAATATCCCCACATCCCCTATATTTCCAGCTATCGAGATTACTATTGTACCTTTTTTGAATAGTTTACTAATTTTTAGCCCTTCTTCGTTCAAAGTTTGATAATATTTTTTTATTATTCCATTTGAATTGCTTATATCTCCAGTCTGAATAAAAGGTATTTTGCCATCATAAAATCTTGGATCATTTCGAGGTCTATGTGCAAATTTTCCTCGTTCAATTCGGGTAATCTCCCTCAGTTTTACTACTTCCCACTCCTTTGGAATTTCGCAACCTAACTCCTTGCTATACTTAAATTCCTTGTGTCCTATGCCTTTTGTGAGCAATTTATGCATTAGCCCTTTCTTCAATCTTTCTGTTTTGGCTATAGCTTCATCTACCTTTTGTATTGCCTCGTCAACAGTGGAAAGAATTTTGGCAATGGCTTTTTGTTCTGGAAGAGGGGGAAGGGGAATTTTAATAGAATATACTAAATCTCTTTTAAGTCCCGGTACTACATCGGCTAAATGCAGTTTTTTGAGATTTAGGTAGGTTAGTTTAAAAAATAACCATCTTAAACAAATATCCTTCCTTTTCAATTTAACATAGTATGTGGTATCGATGGGCCAAAAATCTGTATCAATCCATGATATTGCTCCAATTGTTCCTTTTCTTCCAATAACGATGCCCGGCCCTTTAACCATTGCTTTATTATGATAGCCTACTATTCCGTTGGATCCAACTACAGGAACATTTCCATCTTTTCTCTCTCTTTGAGGTAATCCTTTTCCATATTCTATGGAAATTATTTTCCCTAATTTTACTTTTTTCCACATTTTACTTTTTTCCTTTTTCATTTGTGGGTTTATCCTGTTTCTTCTTCAACCCGTACTGGATGGTACCTAAGATTTTTTTGAAATATTCCTTTTTTTCCTTTCCTTCTTTTTCTAACTCTCTCTTAATAGTCATTGCAACACTAACCTTCGAAAAATTAGGTATCTGTTGTTGAAGCTGTTTAGACAATTTTGTAATCCCAGACTGTGATCGAAAACCATTAATTATCTTTTTAATTTTGTTTAGCTTTTGCGGCTGATTTATAAAGATTGTTTGGTAAGTTTTCCATACACAATCCAAATAAAAATTTTTATCTATTAAATCTTCTATCTCTTGTTTCTCATTTCCCAGAAAAATAATGTTTGGTATTTCTTCTTTTATCTTTGATTTCCTATCACCATCTAAAATGAATGCATATTCAATTTCGGATTGATTTGTAAGGCATTTTAACAATTTCACTTTTTTAACTAGGTCGTTATTTTCGAGTTTATCCCCTCCAGAAAGTGGGTGGATGTGCCACTCTGAAAGCATTTCGTCTGCTCTTTGTAAACCTTCAAAAATAAATTTGTCTGAAATTCCTTCAACAAACAATACCTTTTTAGTATTTTCAAAAATTAGTTTATCAAATCCTAATGCATGATATATTGGTGCTGCCACATTTTCTATTTTCCCACTCCATGACTTTTTAATATTTGTTATATTTTTCTCCCCGAAATCAACTAATAAAACTCTGTCAAGATTTTTTTCCTCGAAAAGTGAAATTAGATGGGTAGTATATATTATTTGAATACTCTTTGCT
>JAGGZK010000020.1 GCA_021162065.1 Thermoplasmata archaeon | reverse complement strand
GATGTAGATGCAGAAACAACAATAAATTATGTTAGAAATCACAAAACTCAGCAAACTTCCCTCAATGATTTCAATGTGCCTGCTCCTGACTCTCTGTAGAAGCCCCACCATTTATGGTGGGGAGAATGTCACGGGGACAAATTTACTATTAAATCTGTTCTAGACCAACGCCCGCACTTTTTATTCATGAAACTGTCTTGTGAAGGGTTAATAGACATTCAGATAGCCCCATTATATTTTCCAGATGCATCCTGTTCTCCTTTCCGGCATTTTCCTTCAAAGAGGAAAGGGATTCCAGCAGTTCAACAACTCTGGAGGAGTCATCGTAGTTTCTGCAGATTTCTTTCAGCAATGGATAAACTCTGGAGAAGAGTTCATTGCTCAAATAACTGGCATTCAGCCATGCCTTCTCTATTGTTATTGCCTTCATCTGCATATCCATATCGGCCAGGGTGAGCATGTATATGGCCTCATCCTCTCTTCCTTCCTTGAGAAGTTGCCTCGCCTCCTCCTCCACCCTTTCCGTCTCATTTATGAAATCCCTCTCAACTTCCTTGAATATTGATGTGAGGTTTCCGTGTCCATATCTTTCCAGTAATTTCATGGCAATGGAATGCGCCTCTCCATTCTCATAGGCATCATATATGTCCATATCACATATGTGGACGGGCACAAATATGGAGGCGCATTGGTCTGGGGCGAACCACAGAGAACTCAAAAACTCCGGATATGCACGGCTTATCCTGTAGATTGTCGCTGCTTCATATCCTCCCTGGCACATCCCTCGCAGCCCTTCTATATCACCCGCATGAATTCGGGAAAGCATCATCATGTCCTCTATTGTTATGTTACCCATCCTGTCATCAACAAAATTCTCTATTTTATGCTCCCATTCATAATAGTTGAAGCATACAAATATGCGTGCCCTCTCACTTTCTATCTCCTCCACCCTCAAATAAAAATTTCCCATCTGTTCACCTTCTCCAGCACCAATCATCTTTTTAATTCCAAAAGGGAAGAGATGGGCCATTACATGGCTAGGGGAAATGGAGGAGATGGATATGCCCATGAACCCTCCCAGCTTTATCACATCTCCCCTTTTCACCCATCCCTCAAAGGTTGTGTTGAAGGATGAAGCGGTGAGGAGTGGATAAAGAAGATGCATGTCCCAGAGCATTTCCGGGTAATTGCTCTGTATTTCCATTCTGTCATGGATATATTTTACCCTGTAATTGAATGCATCCGCCTCCACTATGGCTGCTTTATCCGGGGCAACAACAAAGAAGTTTTCGGCCACTGAAGAAGCATGTAATTTTTTCACCCCTTCCTCTGTAAGCAGTTCAATCACTTCCTCTATTGTATCTGCACTCTGCATCGCATATCTCATCCAGTCAAAATCATCCCATGCATTCCTGGTGGGATTTGTCAGATAGGAAATGGTGTCCGCATCCCCTATGGCTATGGCTGCATCATTCATGAGCATCCCCGCCTTTATTATATTGGGAGGCGTATCCTCCAGGGTGGTGGTGCCCATGAAGCTCCTCTCCACAACAAAATGCATCTTAAAGGGAAACCATGGGTGATGATAGTCATATTCATAGCCTGAGGAAATCCGGCACAGAACCTGCAAGCCCGGCCTGGCGGGATCGCGAACCTTCAGCAGCAGGTTATAATCGCCGGCGGTGGCATTTCCTGCTGCCATCACCAGTTTGCATTCCCCATTGTAGCCATGTTTGCCCATGATTGATGAAGATGCCAGGTGGCCATCGTCTACATTCACTGCAAAAAAATTTCCGCCTGTCAGAACAAAAACAATCAGGAGGACAGCAAGACCTCTCATCACATCCTTACCTTTACACGATATAAATCTTTTTCCATGAAAGATGCAGTGAGGAAAAATATGGACGAAATTTGTCCTCTTAACCATCATTTTTATATATGATTGTTTATTCTCATCTCATGATTCGACCGCCCGTGATAAAGACCTACTGTCCATACTGCCAGCATCACACAGAGCATGCGGTGGAGAAGGTGAAAAAGAAGAAAGCATCGGAACTCAAATGGGGCCAGCGCCGTTTCAGGCGTGTGACAGCCGGCTATGGCGGCTATCCTAGGCCAAAGCCCGAGGGCAGAGAAAAGCCGACGAAGCGCGTGTATCTCCGCTACAGATGCAAGGAGTGCGGGAAAGCGCATCAGAAAAAGGGCATAAGGGCGAAGAAATTTGAGTTCAAGAGGTGATGGGATGGCGTCCTCCTTCTACCGGGTCAAATGCAAGGATTGTAACAATGAGCAGATAGTTTTCAGTAGGGCCAGCACCGTGGTGAGATGCCAGATATGCGGCAGCATACTGGCGGAGCCGACGGGCGGTGCGGCTGCCATAAGGGGAGAGGTAGTAGAGGAACTCACCCATGATTAAGGAATTGCCTGAAAAAGGGGAACTCGTCGTATGCACCGTTAAGAAGGCAAAGGGATTTGGAGCTTTTGTGGAGCTGGATGAATATCCGGATAAGAGGGGTTTCATACACATAAAGGAAGTGGCATCTGGATGGGTTAAGAACATAAGGGATTATGTGAGGGAGGGGCAGCGCATAGTTTGCAAGGTTATGGACATAGACCCATCAAAGGGGTATGTGGATTTGTCCCTAAAGAGGGTGAATGAGCATCAGAGAAGGGAGAAGATACAGCAGTGGAAGAATGAGCAGAAGGCGAAAAAGCTGTTTGAGATGCTGGCTGAGAAGATAGGAAAGGGAGAGAAGGAATGCTATGAGGAGTTTGGATATGAACTCATAAATAAATTCGGCTCACTATACGATGCCTTCGAGGAGGTGGTGAGGGATGAGAAGGCATTGGAAAAAGAGGGCTTTCAGGGAGAATGGATTGAGGAATTCATAAATATCGCCAAGGAGAACATACCTATTCCGAATGTGGAGATAGAGGGATATGTGGAGATGATGTGTCCCGGTCCAAGAGGAATAGAGCATATCAGAAAAGCCCTGAAGATGATGGAGGGAAAGAAAGGCGAGGTGGAGGTGACGGTGAAATACATCTCCGCCCCTCTTTACCGCGTTGAAGCCGTTGCCCCCGACTATAAATCTGCCGAAAAGGTTCTGAAGGAAAAGATAAGTAAGGGGCTGGAATACATAATGCAGCATGGCGGTGTGGGAACATTCAAAAGAGAATTAAAATGAAATATTGTTATAAATGCAAAAGGTATACATTAAAGGATGTATGCCCTGTTTGTGGGGAGAAAACATCTAAAAAGGAGCCGCCTCGCTTCTCTCCACAGGATAAATATGGTAAATACAGAAGAATGCTCAAAAAGGAGGGATTGAAATGGAAAAAATAGAGATTAGGGATGCCACAGTGGTTTATCTGAAAAAGCCTAGATTGAAGAATCCTGTGCTGGTGGAAGGTCTTCCTGGTGTGGGAAATGTGGGCAAACTCGCTGCGGAGCATCTCATAGATGAGTTGAAGGCGAAAAAATTTCTGGAGATATACTCCAGTGATTTTCCACCACAGGTTTTTGTAAATGCCGACGGCACAATAAAACTTGTGAAAAATGAGATGTATTATGCGAAAAGAAAGAGCGGGGACATAATAATCCTCACAGGCGATTTCCAGGGAATGTCTTCCAGAGGGCAGTACATGCTCGCAGAGGCTGTACTGGACATAGCAGAAAGTATGGGAGTGGAAATGATATATACCTTGGGGGGATATGGCCTTGGAATGGAGGTGGAGCACCCCCGTGTCATAGGCGCAGCCACCCATCCGGAAATAGTAAAAACACTTGAGAAGCATGGAGTCGTGTTCAAAGGGGAAGAAGGGGGCGGGATAATAGGCGCATCGGGCCTTCTTCTCGGTCTGGGAATGCTCAGGGGCATGAGAGGAGCATGCTTGATGGGCGAAACATCGGGCTACATAGTTGATCCCAATTCAGCAAGGGAAGTAATAAAAGTTCTCACAAAGATGCTGAAAATCAGGATAAGTCTTGCCAGTTTAGACGAAAAGGCGGATGAGGTAAAGCGCATCACAGACAGAATAAAAAGCATAGAGAAATCCATGATTGAGAAGAAAAGTGGAGAGGATTTGAGGTATATCGGATAATGCAGGAGATAGGGGAGATAACGGAAAGCACCACTTCCTCCTTCATTTTCAGAGCAGATAGAGATGTGGAGAAACATCAGTATGTGAGAATAGAGGATGTTCTGGCACAGATATGGGAGGTGAGGCATACAGGTAGCGGAATGTTTGCCCATGCAAAGGTGATTGGCTCTGAGAGGAGAAGATACATGCCCAAGAGCCCCTTCAAGGTTGGAAGCAAGGTCTATGGGGCGAATGAGGATTTCATCAGGAAAATTCTGGGAGTGGAGAAGGAGGGACTTTACATAGGTCTGCTCAAGGATTCCAGCATGAAGGTGAATCTTTCCCCAGAAATACTCATTCAGAAGCATATATGTGTTCTCGCCAAAAGTGGGAGCGGCAAGAGTTATGCCATGGGAGTGGTGGTGGAGGAATTGATGAAAAAGGAGATTCCTGTCGTTATAATAGACCCGCATGGGGAATATGTCTCCCTTCGCCGCCCCAATCTTGACAAGCAAGAGATGGAGATGATGAAGAGATTTGGCATAAAGCCGAGGGGATATGCAAAGAATGTTTATGAGTTCTCGCCTGTGTGCGGTAATAACAGGGATGCCATCCCTCTATATCTTGACGAGACAAATCTCACCTTTCAGGATCTGCTGAATCTGCTTCCGAATGCCACATCCCAGCAGAAGGGGGTGCTGTATGAGGCATATAAGATGGCGAAGGAGAAGAAGTTCTATTTCCTGAAAGATATACTGGAGGGAATAGGGGAGTCCAGAAGCAATGCAAAATGGAATCTGCTTCCGCAGGTGGAACAGATAATTTCCATGAAGCTGTTTTCAGTGAATTACACACCTCTCAATGAAATGGTGAAGAAGGGAAGATGCTCTATAATAAATCTGAGGGGCGTTCCTCCCCATATACAGGAAATTCTTGTCTCCCTGCTTCTCACAAAACTCTTCGAGGCAAGAAGAAATGAGGCAATACCTCCGCTGCTGGTTGTTCTTGAGGAGGCGCATCGCTATGCCCCGGAGAGGGGACAAGGCAAGAGCTTCGCCAGTGATATAATAAGAACCATAGCATCTGAGGGAAGGAAATTTGGCATGGGACTGGCGATAGTGAGTCAGAGGGCGGCGAGGGTGGATAAAAATGTTCTTTCTCAATGCAATACCCATATTGTGCTGAAGACCACAAATCCCAATGATTTGAAGGCGATAGTGGCAAGCGTTGAAGGACTGGACAGCAGCGCAGCCGATGAAATACAGATGCTTCCCGTGGGCATAGCAATAGTTGCCGGTCTTCCTCTCGCTGCGCCCATATTCGTTGAGATAAGGCCGAGGGAGACACTTCATGGGGGAAAACTGAGCAAGATATCAAAAACGAGAAAGTTTTTTGTATGAGGTGATGAGATGAGGAAGTATGATAAATATCGACACCATGCATGGGCTGGCCTTGGGTTCCTCTCGGTGTTCATAGCCATAAGGTATTTTGTCTCTCTGCCGGATTTGCTTTCCTTTGTTGTGGTCATGCTGCTCTCCATATATATCATATATTCGCTGGTGATGACATATCTCTACAGCGAGGAGATTGGTAGCAGGGAAGAGATGAACATGGATAAAGAACTGGAAAAGGAAAGATTAAAAATTGAAAAGAAGAAATTGAAACTGGAGAAAAAGAGAATAAAGGCGGAACTGAAGGCGGAGAAAAAGAGGAAAGATTAAAATTTGTTTTAGGAAAGGTTTTAATAATGCTTGGCATTAAGGCATTACAAATTAAATTAAATTGGAGGTGGTATCATTGTCATTAGATCCCTCAGCAGCAAAATATTTGATTAAGGCGAAAATAAAGGTAGATGGAGTAGTGGATAAGAGCGATGTTATAGGGGCCATTTTTGGACAGACGGAAGGTCTGATGGGAGAGGAACTGGATTTAAGGGATTTGCAGAAATCCGCCAGAATAGGAAGAATAGAGGTGGAACTCAAGCAGAATCAGGGCAAGAGCGAGGGCGATTTGACCTTAACCTCTGCCCTTGAGAAGGTTGAGACTGCATTGGTGGCGGCAGCCATAGAAAGCGTTGATAGAATAGGGCCATGCAAGGCGGAAATAACGCTGGAAAAGGTGGAGGACATAAGGATAGCCAAGAGGAAGAAACTGGTGGACAGGGCGAAGAAGATTCTGCAGGAGATGCTCAAACAGAGCAAGGAAGAGCTGGCTGACTTGGCGGAGGAAATAAAGCAGTCGGTCCAGGTGGAGGAAATAACCTATTACGGAAAGGAACGTCTTCCGGCGGGCCCGAACATAGATAAAAGTGACGCCATAATAGTTGTGGAGGGGAGGAATGACGTAATCAACCTCCTGAAACACGGCATAAAGAACGCCATAGCGGTGGAGGGCACCAACATACCCAAGACCATAATAGAACTTTGCAACGAGAAAGTCGCCACTGCCTTTGTGGATGGGGACAGAGGAGGCGAGTTAATCCTTCGTGAACTTCTGCAGGTCGCTGACATAGATTTTGTGGCGAGGGCGCCACCTACAAGGGAAGTGGAGGAGCTTACCTACAAACTCATAATGAAGGCGTTGAAGAACAAGGTGCCAGCGGAGCAGTACATGGAGAACTTTGGCATGAAGAAAAACAATCACAGGAAGGAGAAGGAAAAGAAGGAGAAGAAGGCCGATGAAAATGATTTTTACAGAGAACTGCTCGAGGATGTGAGGGGAAAACATGAAGTGGTTTTCCTTAACGATAAGAATGAGGAAATTGGAAGGGCACCGACGGAGAAAATCATTGACGAGATAAAGAAGGCGAAGCCCCACACCATAGTGTTTGATGGCATAGTCACGCAGCGCTTAGTTGACAACGCCCATGAGAGCGGAGTCAAAAAGATAATATCCACCGCCATGGGAGAGGTGACAAAGATTCCCAGAGGTATAAAGATAATAACGGAGAAGCAGTTGAAGTAAAATGTACTCCAAAAGGGTAATGGATCATTTTCTCAATCCCCGCAACAAGGGGCGACTTGAAGATGCGGATGCGGTAGGCAGAGTGGGCAATCCCGTTTGTGGGGATGTTATGCACATCTATATCAAGGTAAAGGATGGTAAAATAGAGAAGATAGGATGGGAAACCATGGGATGCGCTGCTGCCATAGCAACATCCTCCATGCTGAGCGAGCTGGCCAAAGGGAAAACCATTGATGAGGCCATGAAGATAAGCAAGAAGGACATAGCAGACGCCTTGGAGGGACTGCCGCCAATAAAAATGCACTGCAGCAATCTCGCCGCCGAAGGGTTGCAGAGGGCCATTGAGAACTACCTCAATAGAGACAAAATCATCGAGGAACTCATGCAGGTGGTGGGGAAGGAGGATGCCATGGCGTTATTCCTGGCGGGCATAGCGGGGATAGATGATTTGAAAAAGGCATCCGTGGAGGAGATTGCCAACATAGCGAGCGATGAGGCGGCGGAAAGAATAAGGAAATTCCTCAAAAATGAAGGGTAAAATTCTCGTTCTCACAGGAGATGGAAAGGGGAAAACAACCGCCGCCATAGGTACTGCCATAAGGGCGGTGGGGCATGGAAAGAGAGTCATTATAATTCAATTTCTGAAAAAGGGAGAGTATGGGGAAATAAAGGCGTTGAGGAATGCAGGCGTGGAAGTATATCAATTCGGAAGCGGAGAATTCGTTTTCCAGCCCACAGATGAAGATTTCAGAAGGGCGGAGGAGGCGGTAAATTTTGCTCTTGAAAAAATGATGGAAAACCCCTTTCTTTTGATACTGGATGAGATCAATGTGGCCCTTTCCATTGGGGTGGTGAAGTTAGAGGATATCATTGAATTGCTGGATGCGAGAGGAGAAACTCATATCATTCTTACAGGCAGAAATGCCCCTCCTGAAATACTCCAGAAGGCGGATTTGGTTACAGAAATGAAAAACATAAGGCATTATTATGATAAAGGAGAGAAAGCCATAGAGGGTCTGGAATATTGAAGGGAACGCATTAATCTGCAGAAGGAACCGGAACTCCCGCTACCCATGCAACACTCCTCCTCAAAATCCACCAGTTATAACTTATATCCGTCGTGTTTCCATTCCATCTGTATATGAACCATGTGAAGGGGGAGAGGCGTTCTCTTACAGGAAATTCCTCTACGTGTCCATCAATAAAGGTTTCCCTCTCTGGATGGGGACCAAATAACACAATTCTTCCCTTTCCGTATGTTGTGGCTATGGCAGCGTATTCTCCCTTTAAATCAGTGCTTACATTTCTGAAGGGAATCCATTCCCCATTCCTCCATTTCCAGTAATGGAGGGGGGCGACATCCATTATTTCCTCATCATAAATCGCCAGAGGAATTATATCTCCCAATTTTTCATCTTCCGCATCCGCCTCATACATTCCGGGGCCTCCCCAGTACCTTATATTCCTTTTCTCTCCGTAAAAGCCGTGAAATATGGGGTTATCGGATGGAATAATAAATATGTCCACAGGAACCCCGCCCTCGTCCCAGTTGGATTTCCATAAGTACTGCCATTCCTCCGCCTGCTCATCATTCACATAAACATTTGCTATTTTGAGAAGAAATGGATTTATTAGTTTATTTATCCCTCCGTCGAACCCCATGGATGCAATGTTTGCCCCTCCGCATATGCCAATATAACCTCCGCCGTTAAAAACAAATTTTCTCACTTCCTCTCTCCATTTTTTATCCAGAACATCTATGTAGGGGCGGCCAGAGCCAGGCACTATAAAAACATCGTAGGAAGATAATTTTCCACTTTTTACCTCATTTTTGTTGACTATATCCGTATTTATTACATATTTTGTTTCCCCTTCCATCCATGAGCAGTTGATAGCATTCTCTATTTCCTCAGAATATATTTCCACATTGGAAAAATATATGGCAACATCTATATCTCTTTCATTCTGCAATAAAGGAAAATTAACGATGGAAAGGATTAGAAGGATGACAGCAATTCTGAACATGGGGAAAATTCTGTCCCTTTTTAAATAATTTTGGCATGAAGCCTGCTATTTCATCTTCCACACAATGTTTCTTTTCTCCGCTTCTTTCATAAATTTTTCCGAATCAATGGCCAGTTCAGGAGGAAATGCCCCTGCATCTGTTTCTCCATCCAGAACCATTTTCGCCATTATGGCCGTGGAGAAGCCAGTGGTGCGCTGCATTGCAGAGAATATGCCATCATGATAATCCACCATCTCCATTGTCATGCCGTTTCCGTAAACCCTTGCCAGAACCACATCCCTGGCATCTTTCGGCAATGCCCTTTCTAAAATTTTCTCGGTAAAATCTCTTGCATCCCTACTGAAAAAACCCAGTTTTTTGAGGAGCATTATTTTTTCTGCATGTCCTTCATATCTTATGGTTTTGTAATCAAGTTCCATGGCATTTTCCAGCGAGTGCGGGAGTGTGGATGTTCCTCCATGGGTAAAGAATGCTTCCAGTGAAGGAAATCCCTCAAATTCTATCTTTTCCAGCCCCGTGAGAGATTCCACCTCCATGATTTTTCCGTGCCTCACGATTATGGAGTTTTCCAGATATTCATTTATGAGGCCGTGGATGGAGAAGAAGAGGGCATAATTGAGGGGAGGCTCAGGATTCTGGGGAAGTCCTCCCACCCTTAGATGGATTTCCCTGCAACCCTTTTCATAAAGATGGGATGCAATAATATTTGTCATCCCGGGAGCCAGCCCGCAGTCAGGTATTATGGTTATGCCCGCCTTCCTTGCCTCCTCATGTAGTTTCAACTCATCCTCCACAATGAAACTGTTTCCTCCCAAGTCGAGAAAATGGCATTTCATCTCGATGGCGATTTTGGCGATCCTGTAATTAAAATCATAGGGTAGAGCACTTATCACCATTTCCTCTCCTTTCATCACCTCCCTGAGTTTATCCTCATCCCTCACATCCAGCAGAAGAAAGTTGGGCACGTCCCTCTCCACAGCATCGCATATTCTTGTTTCCACCCCATTTTTTGTCAAATCATGTGCTATGGCTATACCCTGCTTTCCGGCTCCGAGAACAAGAACCATAAAAATAAAGAGGAAAAAGTTTAAAGTTTTGATGGCTCATCTGAAATGCTCATACCCCTCATTTCTCATTTCTTTTTCCTCCCCATTCACCACAAGCACCACTTTCCTTTCTTCCACCACCTCTCCTATTCTTATTATGTTTATCCTTTCCTTTATCTCATTCTCATATTCCTCCTGCATGGTAAAGAGCAACTCGTAGTCCCCTCCATGGTAAAGAGCAAGATTCATCGCATCATCATATTTTTTTGCTTTCTCACATACTGGTATGGCATCCCCGTAAATTCTGAAACCCAGATTGTTGATTCTCATCATCTGATGGAGCGAGGAGGCAAGGCCATCGGAGAGATCCATGCAAGCATTGACTTTCCTGGAGGAAGCAAGGATTCTGCCTTCCCTTACCCTGGGTTCTATTAGGAGGAGATCATCTATGTTGCTCTCCCTCAGCGCCACCCCTCCTCTTCCCAGTTCTCCCGTCACATAGACAGCATCTCCCTCTTTCATACCCAGGCGGGGCATGAACTCCTCCCTTTTTACCTTTCCAATGGCAGCCACTGCTATTATTACACCGTCCGCCTCCTTTGTATCGCCCCCCACTATTTTTCCTCCATATTTTTTCACACATTCCTGCATACCTCTCATTATTTCATTGTATCCTTCCTCCTCCATATCTCTTGGCAAACCCATGGCAACGAGATAGGCCAGCGGCTCTGCCCCCTTTGCTGCTAAATCGCTTATATTCACCGCCATGGCATACCATCCCATGTGATGGAAGGGTGTGTTTTCAGGAAAATGAGTTCTGCTATTCACCATATCTGTGGTCATGACTTCATAGTATCCATCTCTTTCCAGATAGGCGCAATCATCAAAGGGAATGGACAATTCTGAGGTTATTCCGTAGGTGAGCTTTCTCTCACCTATATCCTTGAGTTTCATGCTTTTTAATCCAAAAGGTTTATTATTAATCTTTTCTTCTTTTTCAGTGCAATGGAGAGCATACCCTGATGAAGAGAATGTGCAGGAATTACGCCAGGTGGTGGAAAAATACTTCCATGTTTATGATGTGAGAGCCGAAGATTTCATGGCTTTTTTTATCGATTTACCCTCCGATGAGGAGGAGACGATGCACAGGTTCAACCATCTCCTAAACGCCCTCAAGGCAAGGAATCTTGTTCCCATATTGAGGATGATAAATGGGGAATATGTGATAATGGTTGCCTATAAACCTCCTGTAAAGGGTAAACCCAGATGGGTGAACATATCCCTTTTCATAACAACCATATTCACCACAATGCTTTCGGGCTCTCTCTTATTCATAGAGGGGAATGGAGGCACGTTTGGAGACCTGGTAAAGGAAATGTTTTCCCCCGGCAATCTTTTTCAGGGACTGGTATTTTTCTCAATTCCTCTGATGGCGATACTCGGCATACATGAACTGGGACATTATTTTGCCTCAAAGAGGCATGGAGTAGCGGCGTCCCTCCCTTTCTTCATTCCACTGCCCCCCAATCCCATTCTTCCCCTGGGAACCATGGGGGCGGTTATATCCATGAGGGAGCCAATTCCTGACAGAAGAACTCTCCTTGACATAGGGGTGGCAGGGCCCATTGCCGGATTCATTGTTTCCATACCCGTGCTTATAGTGGGACTTGCCCTTTCCTCAACAGTGTCTCTCTCAGAACTTCCTCAGGGAAGCGTGATGCTGGGCGACAATCTCCTGATACTCATTTTTTCCAAACTCATGTTCAATGTCCCCCCGGGCTACACCATAAGCCTGCATCCCACCGCCTTTGCGGGCTGGGTCGGGCTGCTGGTGACAGCCATAAATCTACTGCCGGCGGGGCAGCTGGATGGAGGGCATGTGGCGAGGGCGGTGCTGCGGGAAAAGCATCGCTACATAAGTTTTGCAACCATAATAATGCTGGCGGCGATGACATTTCTCGGAGTGGGAAACTGGCTTCTCATGCTTCTGCTGCTGGTTTTTCTTCTCGGCACGGAACATCCTCCTGCCCTGAATGAGTATGTCTCCCTTGATTTCAAAAGGAAAATCCTTGCCCTTCTTGCCCTTCTGATATTCATATTGAGCTTCACCCCAATGCCCGTGAGCACAACATGATATTCATTGTATCTTCATCACCCATAGATTGAGGAAATATGGGAAGAGCCATGGGAAAGAAGTTTTACCCCCAACTAGTATGAAGCCATCATCCACCTTCTTTATGCACTCTGCCCTCCGCCATCCAATTCCATCGAATTTTTCCTTCCATATTTCATTTCCATCGCCATCCAATTTAACCACGGTTATACTGCTTTCTCCATTTCCACACGCGATGAATCCATCATCTGCCTTATCCATGGAATAGCCTCCCTCTGAAGGCAGGTCATCATAGGTTTTCAGCCATGTTATGCTTCCATTCTTCTCCACCTCTGCCATGAGAAACACATACCTGCTTTCCTTCTCATCCCATAAATTCCCGGTGACAACATAGCAGCCATCTTTGCTTGATACTGAATAGAGAGAGTTTCCCATCCTTTTTTCCCATATGATGTTTCCATTCTCATCCACCTTTATTATTATTCCGGAATCCGTGTAATTGAAGGAAAAACTCTGACCCACAATTATGTAGCCATCCTCTACCTCCATAACCCCATACCCAATGTCCGCATCCTCTCTTTTCCCGTAAACCATCTCCCATTCCATGTTGCCATCCCTATCGAGTTTGAGAAGCCACATATCCGCCCCCTTATCATCACTGAAGGACCATGTTGTTGAAAGCACCGCATATCCTCCATCCTTTGTTTCGGTGATGCATCCATCCTTCTTCAGTATCTCCAGATACTCTCCTCCAAAACTTTTCTCCCATATCATGTTGCCTTCTGAATCCATCCTCAGAATTTTCAGATCACCATCCTTTCCATATCCTCCGGCAATTATTCCATCCGATACAATCTCCACGTCTATCAAATCTTCCATATTTTTCAGGATTATGCTCCATTTCATCCTCCCCCTATCATCCAGTTTCAGCAGCCATCCATATTGCTCCAGGTATGGAAATCTTATGGTCATTCCCCCGGCAATGTAGCCATCATCGCATTCCTCTATGGTGTGACCCATATCAGGGAAAAGAAAGCTCCCGAAATTTCTGCTCCATGTTTCCTCTGGCAATCCCAAAGATGAATGTTTGTCGACAACGCTTCCATCCATGCTTCCCATTGCATAGGATGCGAAGAATATAAACAAGGCAAAATATATCCCTCCTCTCCTCATGATTATGATATTATGAAGAGATTTTATATCCTTTGCGTTCATTTCTGAACTCCCCCCATATGCCTTTTCATCCGTTCAAATAACAAAAAATATATACTCCACAAAAATTTAACCTGAAATGAAGAAGATTTTGATATTCATTGTGATACTCATACTTTTGCTCCCTCTCAATCAGTCCACCCCTTCAGGAAGCAACATTTCCATTCCCTCTCAGGATGATGTCAAGGCATTCGTTTTTGCTCTTCAAGAGAAGGTGGAAAATGCCAGATTTGAGAAGAAGACAAACATTCTGGAGGACTTGGTCATATACACGGGCAACGATGCCTATCTCACCAACAATAGCAATCCTCTCAAGGATGCTGTGATGGAACTCTATTCTTCTCTCAACATTTCCTACGAGGAGAGCAAGGTGGATATTTTCCTGAACAAAATAAATCTTTCCGCAGATGCCAAGTATGCCATTGCTTTGCTGATGTTCTCCTATGCCAATGTTTTCAACGCCATGAGCAGACAGGAGAAACTGGAGGGGATGGCATCCGTCGTTGCCAATGTGAAGAGGGCAGCATATGCTTTATCTGGTGCATCCATTAATGGGAGCATCTATGATGAATATCATGTCATATGTCTGGGAGATGAGGAGAGGCAGGTTTTTGATGGTGGCTACTCCTTCATAATAGATTTTGGTGGTAACGATATATATGCGGAGAGAAATGATTCCTTCATCCTGGATATGGGTGGAAATGATTCCTACATAAATCAATCATCTGTGAAAAATGCAAATCTTCTGTTTGATATGGAGGGAGATGACATCTACAGAAATACTCCATATTCCTATGGAGAGATATCGCTCCTCTATGATGTGGAGGGAGATGATAAATATCTGGGCCATTCCTGCGTTGCCCTCAACAATAGCATTTCCGTTCTCTTTGAAAAAGACGGCAACGATTTATACCAGGGTGATAACCAGACCCAGTGCTATTCCGAGGACAGCATGTCCATTCTTCTTGATGTTAGAGGTGATGATATATATACGGCCAACTCCTACTCCCAGGCGGCCGTCATGGGAGGGCTCGCCCTACTCGCCGATTTATATGGCAACGATGCCTTTTTTGCTTCCGATTATTCCCAGGCCTTCGCCACCGGCCTTGTGGGAGCTGGCGTTTCCATCCTCTTCAACATGGATGGCAACGACGACTACAAGGCGGGGAATTACTCCCAGGGGTATGCGGAAAACAGCGGGATGGCTCTACTTCTCGACATCCTTGGACAGGATTCCTATGACGGGGGCAGGTATTCTCAGGCGGTATCCTGGTTCGGGATTGCCGCCATTATGGATGCGGAGGGCAAAAATGTTTTCAGAAGCGGTGCCCATAGCAGGGGATACAAGTTCATGGGAGAGGTGTTTTTCCTCAACAATTTCAATTTCGACAGGGGATATGAGATTCTCGACCTCATAGACAGTTTAAATCTCAATCTCGGGAAAATCCTTCTTTATTTCTTCCAGTGATTTCTCCACAATTCTGGACGCACTTCCCGTATATTTTCTGGCATCGAATAGTTCCTCTATTTCTTCTGCCGTCATATCCTTCAACCTTTCCCTGAGAACATCTTTAAGATGCACATTCCTCTCCATGGCTTCCATGGCGCATTCTCTCATCAATTCATGGGCGTCTTGCCTGCTCATTCCCCTCTCCACCAACTTCATCATTATGGATTCTGTGAATATCAGACCCTTAGTTATCCCAATGTTCTCCTCCATCTTCTTTTCATTCACTCTTAAACTCGAGAAGACCTCATTGCTTTTGTGGATTATCCAGTCAGTGAGCACAAGGGCATGGGGGATGATAAATCTCTCCGATGATGAGTTGCATAAATCGCGCTCATGCCACTGGATGGCGTTTTCCCAGGCGGGGAGCAAATTGCTTCTCACCACCCTTGCCAGTCCACATATCTGCTCACACGTTATCGGATTCCTCTTGTGGGGCATGGTGGATGAGCCCACCTGTTTTTTGCCAAAATGCTCCTCCACCTCCGCTATCTCATTTCTCTGTAAGTTTCTCACCTCGGTGGCAAATTTTTCGAGAGAAGTGGCGACGTTGGCGAGGAAGGAGAGAAGAGAGATATACCTGTCCCTCCCCACAATCTGGGTGGCGGGCATCTCCGCATCCAGTCCCAGTTGTTTCATCACATTTTCCTGAATATCAAAAAAGTTGTCTCCGAAGGCTGCTCCTGTTCCCACGGCTCCAGACATTTTTCCCACCGATACCTCCTTCCTCACACCCCTCAGACGGTGAATGTGTCTCCTTATCTCCATGGCATATACACTCATTTTGAGACCAAAGGTTATTGGCAGGGCATGCTGCCCATGGGTTCGCCCCATCATTATAGCATCCTTATATTTCCATGCAAGTTTTGAAAGGGTTTGAAGTAATTTTATGAGTTCCTCTTCTATCATATCCAGGGCTTCCCTCATCTGGAGAGCATTGGCGGTATCAACTATATCGTATGAGGTGGCACCCAGATGGATGTATTTTCCGTATTCGCACTGCTCTGCCAGCGCCTTCACAACCGCCATTATGTCGTGTCTTATCTCCCTCTCGATTTCTTTAACTCTTTCGAGTTTAACATACTGAGGATTTGCCTTTTCCTCGATTTCCCTTGCCGCCTCCACCGGGATGTTTCCCACATTTGCGTGGGCCCTGGCGAGGGCCGCCTCAACTTTAAGAAGGGTGGCAAGGCGATTCTCCTCACTGAAAATTTTTTTTACCTCGCTTCTCCCATATCTGAAATCCAGGGGACAAATCATGTGATTAAATGGTTATGGATATAAATTATTTCTGAAATCATAAATCTCATGGATTTTCATCTTCTCTTCTTGTCTCATTTGCCAGAATATGTGCCTGCCTTACTGGCTCTGGCATGCTGTACTTCATGAACCTCTTGGTTATACTCACAGCAGAGTCAACGCTTATTCTATGTCCCGGAGAAACATATATCTTCCCCACCTTTACTCCCACCTTTCGTCCATTTACAAAGATGCTCTTTTCCCTCTCTTCCCCGCAGAGTTTCTTTTTGGCTATCCCGATGGAGGGGATGTCATGCACTACACCAAAGTGGCATGCCACACCGAAAAGGCGAGGATGCAGCAAGCCATTACCATCTATCATCACCACATCCGGCCTTTCATTTTGTATGAGTTCACTGAACACCGGCAACTCGCGATATGCCAGATATGTGGGTATGTAGGGAAAATCTATCTTCCTTTTCACCACCTTTTTTTTGATGATGTTGCCCTCCCTGTCAAACTCCACATAAGCGCCATAGGCATATCTTTTGGAATAGGAAATATCCATGCCCGCCACGGTGGAGAATTCAAAATCATCCTCTATCCTCATCCTTTTTCTCAATCTCTCCTGCTCCTCCCTCAATCTTTTGAGAGGGTAGGTGGTTTCAAAATCATCAAAGAGATATTTTTTCAGATCTATTTTTCCATCCCTTATCTCTATCCCATCCCTCTGGAGTAAAGCAATCTTTTTCTCCACTCCCGTGGCATAGCCGCCCAGACCTCCATCGCTGTATACAACACGGTAGCATGGCACCTCCTTGTAGGGATTCTGATTCAGCATTATCCCCACGGCCCTCGCCGCCCTTATGTCCCCCAGGGCCCTGGCGACGCAGCCATAGGTGGAGACCATGCCGCGGGGAATCTGTTTCACAAGTTTGTACATCTCCTCATAGAGGTTCATGGGTATAAAGCCGTGCCCCCCTTAAATTTTTGATGTTTCATGAGTTATATCGGAACCTGATCTCAATTTAGAAACATTTATATAGATTCATTTTTTTCCTTAAAACAGGGGATGGGAACATTAGGCAGATGGAAGCAATCTTGGACAACATTCCCGTTGGAATATTTCTTTTAGATTCAAAAAGAAATGTTGTCTATAAGAACAGGGCTGCAAATGAGATGGGAGATGTAATGGCCATCATGGCAAATAATTTTGAAAATATCCATAAAATTGGGGAGAGATTTTACAGGGGAAAAAAGATTTCAATGGAGGAAGGGGATTTGATAATAGTTGAAGATGTGACGGAGAAGGTGATGGCGGAGAATGCTTTAAGGGAATCTGAGAGCAGATATCGGGCGCTTAGCGAGAACGCCTTTATGGGAATAATAGTTTTTGATGGAAAGAAAATCACCTATGTAAACAGAAGAATGAAGGAGATAGTCGGTTACGGAAAACAATATATTCAAAGAAAATTCTTTGAACTGGTGCACCCTGATGATGTAAATAAATTTGAGGATGTGATGAATGGGAAACCCCAGCAAATCAGAATTTTTGATGAGCATGGCAACATAAGATGGCTGGAGATGGCATGTGTGGATGTGGAGGAAAACGGTTTCAAAATGTTCAACATCATAGACATCACAAGAAGAAAGGAAATGGAGGACAAACTCAAAGATGCCAATGAAAGAATGCAGAAGGTTCTGGAAAAGGAGAGGAAATTCTTGGAGGAGGTTTCCCACTATTTCTTCAACCCTCTCTGCATTGCCAAGGGCTATCTCGAGCTATCCATCCCAAATGCCGATCCCGCCCTTCGTAAAAAACTGGAGACAACAAAACAGGCAGTCATAAGGGTGGAGAATGTGGTGAAGCACATAGTTATGGAAGGAAAAATATATGAATGATTGTCACCAAATTTAGATAGAGAAAAT
>JAGGZK010000046.1 GCA_021162065.1 Thermoplasmata archaeon | reverse complement strand
TGAGGCGATTAATCTGCGCCTCTATCCTCGCCCTCTCCACCAGAGCCCTGGCATCTGCCACCAGACCGGAGGTGGCACAACCTATGTGATCATCTATTTTGAATATCTTCTCTATGGAATCCGGCTCGATGAGACGGGATGTGATGCGCTTGTCCACCACAAGCACAACTCCATCCTTGAACTTGACACCCACTGTGGTTGTCCCTCTCTTCACCGCTTCCCTTGCATACTCCACCTGGAATAGTCTGCCGTCCGGGGAGAACACAGTGATTGCCCTGTCATACGCCATTTGTGGTTTCATTTTCAACACCTATTCTGGCTTATTAATAGCGAGGGAAATATATAATTTATGTCGTGAAATGTCGTAAATAATCTCTTGAGAGAGTATTTATGACTTAACAGTAGGCGATGTCTCTTACTTTATCTGGTGTTCTTGGTTTCTCACTCGGTTTTTCAAAGTGCTTTAACATCTCATTTAATGTTTCTCTGTCGATTTCTCCATCTAAGAATTTTTTGATGGCGAGTCTTTTATAATATTCCTCATCAATTTCTCTTTCTGGCATTTTGGGATTATCTACTATCTCTTTTGTATTATGGCCATCTTCGAATACACTATCATAGGACTTTCTTATTCTTTTTGATGAGTATTGGATGTATTCCATTAAAACTTTAGTATCTTTATGCCCTGATTGTGCTTGAATCTCTTTTATATCTAAGCCATGTTCTGCCATATGTGTAATATTTGTAATTCTAAATTTGTGTGGATAACCTTTCCTTTTCAAATCTGCAATATCTCCATTCAGAATCTCCACATTTTTGAATCCTTCCTGAATAAGTATTTCCTTCGCCATTTCCCTCTCATTTTCATCATTGCCATAGATTATTATCCTCTCATTTTTTCCATATGACCTGAGTATCCCTTCCAGGCATGCCTCACACAGGATTTTTTCCATTGGCACGGAAACCGCGCCCTCGATATGGCCCTCACGATATTCATCCATGCTCCTTATGTCGAAAAATGTGCCTTGCAGTATTGCATCCGTCTCAACCTTTTTTGCATTCTGATGCATACCAACCGCATTTATGCCGGATATGAAAAGTAAAATGACATAGACGATGGTCCACAATCTGGGCGTTTTTTTCATATAAAAGGATTTCAAGATTATTTATAAGGATTCTCCCATGTGCTACATCCCGTTATATCTTCAAAGTTTTATAAACAAAAATATATGCCATATGGTAGAATTCGTTGTTCTGTCTCAACAATTTTGTTCTTTGAGAACAACATTTATAAATATTTTCCAAATTGTACTTTAGATGACGGACAACACCAACAAAGGATGGGAGGAAAAGGGAATATATGCGGGTTATCGCCTCCTTGCAAAGGGGAGCAAAAGACGGGTCATAGATGAGGAAACGGGGGAAATAGTTGTGGAATATGATATGAATTTGGATTAACAACTTTGTAAAATTTCCGAGAAGAAATTTTTTATCCCTCTCCCGCATTAATCAACATGAAGGTTGCAATAGTTATGGGCTCCAAAAGTGATGAGGGAGTCGGGAATAAGGCCGTTAAAATTCTGGAGGAATTTGGAGTGGATTATGAAATAATATTTGCCTCCGCCCACAGAACGCCGGAGAAAATAAAGGAGATTGCCTCCAGCGATGCCGATGTCTTCATAGCCATTGCCGGACTGGCGGCGGCGCTTCCTGGAAGTATAGCAGCCCATACAGTAAAGCCCGTCATCGGGGTGCCCGTGTCTGGAAAGATAAATCTGGATGCTATCCTTTCCATCGTCCAGATGCCTCCCGGCATTCCGGTTGCTGCTGTGGGACTGGACAGGGGAGATAACGCCGCCCTCCTTGCCATAGAAATTCTTGCCATGAAGGACGAGGAACTGAGGAAGAAACTGGAGGATTACAGAAACAAGATGAGGGAGAAGTATGTTTGATGCGGAGAAATTTGTTGAGGAGGCCGTGGAGAAATTAAGGGAGGAGGTAAAGGGAAAGGCGATTATAGCAGTTTCCGGTGGCGTGGATTCCAGTGTGGCAGCAAAAATCGGCAGCCTTGCCCTGGGAAAAAATCTGGTGGCCGTTTATGTGGATACAGGCCTCATGAGAAAGGGCGAGAGTGAGTTCGTCACCTCCCTGTATAAAAAAATGGATTTGAATTTTCGCTTTGTGGACGCCGGGGAGGAGTTTCTGGAGGCACTGAAGGGAGTGGTTGACCCTGAGGAAAAGAGGAAAATTATAGGGGAGAAGTTCATAAGAATATTTGAGAGAGTAGCAAAGGAGGAGCAGGCGGAGTATCTTATACAGGGCACCATAGCCCCCGACTGGATTGAGAGCGGCGGAGGGTTGCGGGATACCATAAAAAGCCATCACAACGTTGGCGGACTTCCGGAAGATATGGAGCTACAGGTAATAGAGCCTCTTCGTGATTTATACAAGGATGAGGTGAGAAAGGTGGCAAGGTATCTCGGCCTGGAGGTGGCAGAGAGGCAGCCGTTCCCCGGGCCAGGGCTTGCGGTGAGGGTTCTCGGAGAGATTAACAGAGAGAGCGTGGAAATAGTAAGAGAAGCATGTGCCATAGTGGAGGAAGAAATAGATAATGCATGGAAGGATGGCAGGATAGAGAAGCCATGGCAGTACTTTGCCGTTTTGCTTCCTGTAAGAAGCGTTGGAGTGAGGGGAGATGTGAGGGCCTATGGCTATACCATCGCCATAAGAAGCGTGGATTCCATAGATGCAATGACGGCAGCATATTCCAAGCTCCCCCATGATTTGCTGGAAAGAATGGCAATAAGGATTACCAACGAGATACCTGAGGTGAACCGCGTTGTCTATGACATATCCAACAAACCGCCGGCCACCATAGAGTGGGAGTAGGATGGATTGGGAGGAATGGAAACCGATTTACAAAAAGATTCTTGAGGAATTTGGATATGAGGAGGAAGAGGACATAAAGGCGGCGAAGATTGCAGGAGAGATGGCCACCAGCAACATTTCCCCTGCTGAATTGAGGAAAATTATTCATGGAAGGGATGTGAGTATATGTGGCGCCGGGGAAAACCTTGTGGAGGAGATTGATGGGATAAAGGGCGTAATAATTGCTGCCGATGAGGCAACATCTCTTCTTCTCTCCCACAACATATTGCCCCACATGATAACTACTGACTTAGATGGAAATGTGGAGGACATATTGAGGGCAAACGAAATGGGAAGCATAGTTATAATTCATGCCCACGGCGATAATGTGAAGGCATTGACAAAATATCTTCCTCTTTTTAAAGGGAAGATTATGCTAACCACCCAGGCAGAGCCCTCTGGCGGCGTATACAACTTCGGCGGCTTTACCGACGGCGATAGAGCATACTGCATCGCTGCCCATTTTGGGGCGAAAAAAATCAAACTCATAGGATTTGACTTTGAAAAACCGAGGGAAAAGGAAGGGAAAAATGCGGAAATAAAAATTAAAAAATTGCAGTGGGCAAAAAAAATCATAGAGTATGAAAGGGTTAAAAAATAAAAAAAATAAAGGGAGAGGAGTTATGGCATCATATCTCCCGTGTATTTGTCTACATAGAATGGGTCAACATTCACATTCGCATATCTCGCCGCCCATTCCTCCATCTTCTGCACTGCATATGCCGAATCATCCTCGAAATTGTTATAGTAAGTCCATCCCTCCATCTCGTAATATGTGAATACCCCATTTTGCATATCACTTGTTCCATCATAGGAGTAATCCTTGTTGCTGGCAAATGCCCCCACCCTGCCATCTGTGACAACTCCTTTGAAACCTCCAATCTTGCAGGCATCAAAGGCAAAGAATATGTGTGAAGAATCGGCGGCATCGAACTTCGCCTCAAACCATCCGTGTGTGATGTAAACCATATCTGCAGATATCATGCACGAGCCGTAATTCCTGTAGGTTGTTCCATGCCCGGAGTAGGTGAAAACAACATAGTCATCCCCATCCTCATTGGCAAGCAGCTCATCAATCGCCGCCTCTATATTATCGGCCGTCGCCTGTCCATCTATAAGGGTGACAACATGGTATCCTTCTCCATTCAGAAAGTTTGCCCAGTCCCTTGCATCGTCATCGCAGTAGTTCAAATCATTGGCTGTACCCTCATAATCTGCTATTCCAATGCAAAGGGCCCACTTTCTCACAACGCCATCGCCTGTGCCACCGCCTCCACCGCCACCATTATTGTTCACGGTAACGGTGATTGTATCTGACCCCGTATTGCCGGCAGAATCTGTTGCCTCTGCCCTTATGGTATGGCTTCCATCTGCTACAGTAGTGGTATCCCAGTCATATGAGAATGCCGTTGCAACATAATCTCCGTCAATATAGATATCAGGGGTTATGGAACCATCCTCCTTATCATCAACTGTCACAGTAATTGTCACAGTGCCGGAAACAGTTGCACCATCTTCTGGGTTTGTAATCGTAACCGTTGGTGCCTTATCCCTTCCGACTCCCGGGGGCTTTCCTTTTATATCAAAGCCGGCAGAAAAGGATATTCGCATACCCTTCTCCGTGAGTACTGGTATAATAGGCCTGGTATCCTCAAATTTTCTCTCTTTTATCTCCGCCTTGCCAGTTGTTTCCGTGATAGGTGTTAGCACACCCACCACAAAAAGCGCCACCACACATATTGCCAGTATTTTTCCCTTCATATTTTTGCCTCCAGAAATAAATGGTTAATTCACATAAAAAACTTTTCATAATAATCAGAAAGCATCCAAATTTTATTATATCATTTTCCCATAAACTTTTATGATTGACAGGGTGGCAAGAAATCTCCGAGAGATTGTTACAATGGAAGAGTTGCAGGAATTGATGAAGAAAGATGAAAAGAAGGCGTACATTGGCTTTGAACCCTCGGGTCTCGTCCATCTCGGATGGCTCATGTGCGCTGATAAGGTTAAGGATCTGGTTGCTGCGGGCTTTGATGTTGCCATCCTTCTTGCCGACTGGCATGCCTGGATAAATGATAAACTCGGCGGGAATATGGAGGCGATAAGAACAGGAGGAGAATACATAAAGGATGCCTTCCGTGCCATGGGAGTGGAGGGAGTAAAATACATCTATGCCTCCGATATGGTCTCAGATGCCGAATACTGGAATCTCGTGCTAAGAATAGCCAAGCAAACCTCCCTGGCAAGGGCAAGGCGGGCCATGGACATAATGGGCAGGAAGGCGGAGGAGGCGGAGAAGGACATTTCCAAATTCTTCTATCCCCTCATGCAGGTGGCCGATATATTTTATTTAGATGTGGATGCCGCCCTGGGAGGAATGGACCAGAGACATGCCCACATGCTCGCCAGGGACGTATGCGGAAGAATGGGGATGAAGAAGGTTGTGGCATTGCACACCCCCATCATATCCAGTTTGCAGGCGGGCAACAGGATGGATGCAAAGATGTCCAAGAGCAAGCCGGATAGCGCCATATTCGTTCACGACGATGCAGAGACCATAAAAAGGAAATTGAAGAAGGCCTATTGCCCCGAGGGCATCGCAGATGGCAACCCCGTAATGGAAATAGCCAAGCACGTCATATTTGTCCATTTTGAGGAAATGGAAGTGGAAAGGAAATTCGAGGGAAGCATAACCTTTTCATCCTATGAAGAGCTGGAAAAAAGTTTTGTTGGAAAGGAACTGCATCCCCTGGACCTCAAAATGGCGGTGGCAAAATATGTGGATATGATACTGGAGCCCATAAGGAATTATTTCAGCTCCCATGGAGAAAATTATGAAAAACTTCTTGATTACATGAAGGGCTGAATCATTAAAACCACATGGCAGGAAACATATCCCATCCATTTTTATTAATTAAAAATGTTTAAAAGTAACTCCACATTTCAGAAATGGATGCGGGGTTTAAAGGCGGTGGCAAATGTTCTTTTCACATTCCTTTTAATTTTTATCATTGGAAAGGCGACGGCTGAAAGCGTCATCTCCATTAATATTCCAGAAGAATATGCCACAGTTGATGAGAATTTCACGGCATATCTTTACATATATCCGGATGTTAACATAACGGCTGTCCAGTGCAACATCACCTTCAACGCCAGCATATTAGAAGTGGAGAGTGTTGCCAAAGGCGATATCTTTGATATGCTTGCCAGCGACCTCATATCCAACTTTACAGTCATAGATAATGTAAATGGAACCATAACCAACATTGTCGCCTTTTCCTTCAATTCCACGAATGAATCTGGAGTAATAGTAGAGATTACATTTAAAACGAAGGGGCAGGGAAGGGCAGATATAAACATATCCGATTTCCTCATATCAGATGAAAGCGGAAGTGAGGTAGAGGGTAAAGCATTAAATGATAGCATAACCGTGGATGCCACATCTCCATCCATCGAAATAAACATTGAGCCATACATGCAGGTGTCAGGAAAAAATGTGAATATTTCTGCTTTTGTAAAGGATAATACAGGGGTGAAAAATGTATTCCTTAACATATCATACCCTGGAGGAGGGCACAAAAATTTCAGCATTTTTGAAAACAGAACAGGGGATGCATATTACTGCAATGCCACCTATATTTTACCCGGAACCTACTCATTCCATATATATGCCATCGATTTTGCAGGGAATACAAACAACAGTGAAGAAAAGTCCTTCATCATATATGAGGAGAATATACCTCCCGTGGCTAACTTTTCCTTTCAGCCGGAGAATCCGGTAGAGGGGGAAGAGATAATGTTCAACGCCTCCTCGTCATATGATGAAGATGGCAACATAACCAATTATACATGGGACTTTGGAGACGGAAGCATAGGATATGGAAAAGTTGTAAGTCACATATACACCACATATGGTTCATATGTAGTGAATCTGAGTGTGATGGATGATGAAGGAACAACGGGGTATATAAAGAAAAGCATTGAAGTGCTGAAGGCAAATCATGCTCCATCGCAACCCTCCCAGCCATATCCGGCCAACGGAAGCAACAACATTCCATTAAATGTGGATCTCTCATGGGAATGCAGCGATGAGGATGGGGACGAAATAACATATGATATATACTTTGGCGACTCCTCGCCACCTCCATTGATTGTCCAGAATTACTCCCTCAACCAATATTCTCCTCCCACCCTTGAATATTCAACGACCTACTACTGGAGGATAGTGGCATGGGACTCGGAGGGGACAAAAAGTACAGGAGAGATATGGCATTTCGTTACTATGAGTAACCCTCCGCCTTCCTGCTCCATCTCCGCAGAACCTCCTTCAGGGTATGCTCCACTCTCTGTCATATTTCATATCAGTTCATCTGATGATGGGAACATAGTATGGTGGAAGCTGGATGTGGACAGCGATGGTATAGCCGAATATTCGGGAAGTGGCGTGCCTCCGGCCACAAAAACCCATGTTTATGCATCTTCCGGAACATATATAGCGAATCTCACCGTAGCGGATAATGGGGGAAAGGAGACGTATTCCACCACAAGCGTTGTTGTCCTTTCTCCTCCTGTATATCATACTCTCCAAATCTCCATTTCCCCGGAAAATGGCGGCTATGTTAGCCCTTCAGGAGGAACATATGCGGATGGAGCCCTGGTAACCATAACAGCACATCCGTATTCTGGCTATACCTTTTCCCACTGGAGCGGAGATGCAAGCGGCACAAATCCAACCATCCAGATTACCATGAATGGCGATAAGAATATTGTTGCCAACTTCCTGTTGCTTCAGACAAATGGTCCTCCAGAAATAGAGATAACGTCGCCACCCAGCAGAAGCGTTGTTTCAGGCATCATAACAATAAAGGGCAAAGCATGGGATAACGATGGCAATGAAACAATACAGAAAGTGGAGATAAGGATGGATGGAAGCGATTGGATAGTTGCGGATGGAACAACATCATGGAGTTATTCATGGAATACAACGGAGGTTGCCAACGGGGAGCATGTTATAGAAGCTCGCTGTTATGACGGCCAGGATTACAGCAATGTTGTTTCTGTAAGCATAACTGTAAACAACATCAAAAATACTCCTCCAGAGATAAAGATAATATGGCCGGATAACGGGAGTAGTGTTAAGGGTGAGATAACAATAAAGGGCATAGCATGGGATAACGATGGCAATGAAACAATAGAGAGAGTGGAGGTGAAAATAGACAATAATTCATGGGTGGAAGTGGAGGGGAAAACATCGTGGGCATACTCACTCAAAACCTCCGACATGAAGAAGGGAAAACATGTAATATATGCAAGGGCCTACGACGGAAGGGATTATGGAGAGGCGGCGTATCTAACCTTCTATGTTGAAAAGGAAGGTGGAGGTGGAGGAATTCCTTTTCTTCTTTACCTCCTCATCGCCCTCGCCGCCCTTACCCCAATAATTCTATTGCTTGTATTCATCAGAAGGAGGGAAAAGAAGGGGAAGGTGGTGGAGGCAACGGAAGAAAAGAGATGTTACATATGCCTTGGCAAATTCAAGCAGGATGCCAACATTGTGAAATGTGAATGCGGCGCCCTGTTCCATAAAAGCTGCGCTACCAGAGTGGGGAGCTGTCCCAGCTGCGGGAGAAAACTTTCTTGACTTTTCTCACCCGAAAATGAATCCCATTCCTTCGCTTGCCTTCTCCTCGTCCGCCACAAACTTCGCATTTATTTCCTCTGCCTTTTCCCCTTCCACCTTCTTTGCCTTCTCCCCCATGATTTCTTCAGCCCTTTCAATGGCCTCCTCACTTCCCTCTATTTTTAGGAATATGCTCTCGCCCTCAAGGCCAAGGGAGGCAGCATCTCTTGTCCATATGCTCTGCCTGCTCACCATGTCGTCCTTCTTTATTTCATCCACCACACCGGCATTTTCCTTCTCGATTTCAAATATTGCATAGGCCATAGAGGGTATAGGGGCATTATTTAAAGAAGTTTTGGGATATTAAATAACACCAGAGTTTGTCTGCAGGTAAAGGAATCTGTTACTTTTCATCGTTTCAAATTTCATAACAATTGTTTTATAAATATAACAACTTAATTTCAAAACATTATGAAACTAGAATATCAACAGATAAAAGTGATATTCTCCCCACCATAAATGGTGGGGCTTCTACAGAGAGTCAGGAGCAGGCACATTGAAATCATTGAGGGAAGTTTGCTGAGTTTTGTGATTTCTAACATAATTTATTGTTGTTTCTGCATCTACATC
>JAGGZK010000056.1 GCA_021162065.1 Thermoplasmata archaeon | reverse complement strand
GCAGAAAGGGCAACTACCACATCCATTACGACATGGTCCATCTGGAGTTTCTCGACGAGGATATGAAACCCGTTAAATATGGCGAGCCGGGAAGAATAATAGTTACAAAGCTCTATGGAACCGCAACTCCCATAATAAGATACGACGGCCTCAACGATTTTGTCATTCCTTTAGCCAATAAATGCACCTGTGGCATAAACTCACCGCTGATAGAAAAAATAGGAGGAAGGATGGTGGACGCCATAGTCCTTCCGTCAGGCCGCATTATTCCGCCCTTTGCCGTCACCGGCATCCCCGCCAAGGTGATGGAAAGGCTCGGTATGAGCATAGTGCAGCAATTTCAGATTGTTCAGGAGAGCAAGGAACTGATAAATGTATATGTGGTCATGGAGGGGAAGGATGAAGACAAAAGGAAGGTCATGGAAGAGATAAGAAAGGATTTTCAGAAAAAACTTCAGGAGGATGTGGAGATAAATGTTATGGAGGTTGACAGAATAGAAAGCGATACCCTCATACCCAGGGAGGTCATCTCCAAAGTGAGCTTGTGATTTTTATGAAAGCCATAGCATTTACCGGCATGCCCGGGGCAGGCAAGACAGAGGCGGTCAATGTTGCCAGGGAGATGGGCATAGAGATAATAAGCATGGGGGATGAGGTGAGGGAGGAAGCAAGGAGGCGCGGTCTGGAGATAAATGATGAGAATCTTGGAAGAATAGCCAGCGAGATGAGGGAAAAATATGGCATGGATATATGGGCAAGAAGATGTCTGAAAAGAATTGCAAAGGAGATGAAGGAAAAGGAAATCCTGGTGATAGATGGAATAAGGAACATAGAGGAGGTGGAGACCTTCAAAAAATCCATAAAGGATTTTATTCTTGTGGCAATCCATGCTTCTCCCTCCATCAGATACGAGCGCCTTATGAAGCGCGGAAGGGAAGATGATAGCTCCAAACTTGAGGATTTGAAGAGGAGGGAGAAGAGAGAGATGGCATGGGGAATAGGAAATGTCATAGCCATGGCTGACATAGTTATTATAAATGAGGGGAGCATGGAGGAATTCAGGAAAAAAATAAGGGAGATATTATCTTAACACTATCTCATAGAGGATGATTTTTTCAAAGAAATAACTCTCCTTCATCCTTTCTCGGAACTCATATATCTCTCCAAACTTTTTCATTATGGAATCCATTCCGGTTAAACTGCTGGCGACCATGTATATTTTTCCATTGCCGGTTAGATGACGATGGGCATTCTCCAGAAATTTTTCAATAATTCTCGTTCCGTTCTCTCCTCCATCCCATGAGATATCCTCTCCCTCTGTCGGAAGATACGGCGGATTGAAGACGATGATGTCAAACTTCTCCTCTATATCTGAGAAAAGGTTGCTTCTCACACATTTTATGCTCAGGCCGTTAATCATTGCGTTTTTTCTCGTATTTTCAACGGCCCTTTTGTTTATATCCGCCGCCGTCACCCTGCATCCTGCCTTGGCGAGATGGATAGCTACCACTCCACTTCCGCACCCCATGTCCAGAACCTTCTCATCGCCTCGCACCTCTATGCCTTTTATGAGGAGATAGCTGTCCTCCGCGGGATTATAAACGCCATCCATCACCTCCAGCTTTATACTGCTGTCTATTTCCACAGATATATAGCGTATATCATCAAAAAATTTATCCCTCAGCACTTGTAAAAAACCCATATCCCCTCCTTTGTTCTCTCAATGCAATATCTCCCCTTAAGCTTTTTCCCGTAAAGATAAAAGGCGAGTTTGTCCTCCTCCTTCTCGTCCATCTCGTATTCTCCTTTGTCCCATATCTCCATCTTTCCTGCTCCATAACCTTCAGGAATTTCTCCCTCAAAATCCGCATATTTCATCTCATGGTCTTCTGTTGGTATGGCAAGTCTTCTTACCCCATGCTTCTGTGGAGGAACCTTGGGGATTGCCCAGCTCTTCATCACTCCATCCATTTCCAGACGAAGGTCGTAGTGAAGGCGTCGGGCATAGTGTTTCTGCACAACAAAGACGGGCATTGTAAAGAATATGGATTTCATTTTAAAAACGTAATTGTGGGCATCACCGCAAAAATTTTTTGGGGTTTCTGCATTTCGGATTATGAAACTCAGATATCTTGGGCATTCCTGCTTTGTTGTGGAGGGAAGTGAGAGAATAATAATAGACCCATTCATAAACGGAAACCCTCTTTCCCCCGTAAGCGTGGATGAAATAAAGGTGGATGTGGTGGCCGTCACCCATGGCCACAGAGACCATCTTGGAGACGCCATAGAGATTGCTAAGAATAACGATGCCACTCTTGTTGCCATCCATGAGATTGCGGTGTATGCATCCTCCAAGGGTGCCAGAGCGGAGGGAATAAACATGGGAGGGGGGATAAAAATAGGCGATACGGAGATAATAATGGTTCAGGCCTGGCACTCTTCCGGTATAGACGAGGCAAATTATGAGATAGCAACATCCCCGGCGGCATTGATTATAAAGGCGGGTAAAACAATATACCATGCGGGCGACACGGCCCTCTTTTCAGATATGAAGCTGATAGGGGAACTTTATGGCCCCGATGTGGCACTGCTCCCCATAGGTGGCAGATATACCATGGATGCCCGCCAGGCGGTGAAGGCGGCGGAGATGGTGGGTGCTGCCATCAACATCCCCATGCATTATAATACATTCGAGGCCATAAGGCAGGACCCGGAGGAGTTCAGGAGAATGGCCGAGGAGAGGGGAATAAAGGTGGTGGTGCTAAAGCCCGGAGAGGAGCTAAATTTAGATTAGGTTCCTTTTGGTGAGTATCTCCAGGCATCTCTCCATTATCTCCTCCTTGCTCCTCTCCGCATCTATCACCACAATCCTTTCCTTTTCCATGGAAGCAATTCTCAGATAGTTTTCCTGCACCCTGCGAAGAAAATCCTCGTATTCATATGCCTCGTGCCTTCTCCCCTTTATCCTCTCCATTGCCTTTTCCGGAGAAATGCGGAGAAGAAAGGTTAAATCCGGAATAAGCATGAAGGGGGAGTGAACGGTGCGTAGCCATTTTTCTGCATTCTCCATATTCATATGTTCGCTCTGATAGGCGAAGGTGGAATCCATGAATCTGTCACATATTACGATTTTCCCCTCCGAAAGCCATTTTTCTATCTCTTTTATATGCTCCCGCCTATCTGCCATGAAGAGGAGTGCTATGGTGATGGCATCCCTTCCCTCCTCTATCGCTTTTCCGACACTTCTCCCTATCCACGAATCCGTGGGCTCGAAGGTTAAAACTGAGCGGGAGCCAAGTTTTTTGTGGAGGAGCGATGCTATGGTGGTCTTCCCCGAGCCATCTATGCCCTCAAAGGTGATGAACTTTCCCCTCATTGAGGTTAAAAGGAGAGGGGAATATATTTTTGTTGCTTTTAAACCCTGACAAAGCCCCTTTCCACATAGGAAAGGAAGGAAAAGATATGGCATTTGAGGGGGTGCATAAATGAATTTTTTCCTTCCACCCTCACATTTCTCTTCATTATCTCCTGGATGGCATCATCCACGCCATCGGCATCCATTATGGTGTAGGCGGAGCCCATCTCCCATAACCTGTGCCCATCACTTCCAGCGGTGAAGGGAATGCCATTTTTTTCAACATATTCCATCCCCCTTGCATTCTGAATGGGAAAATTTCTTCCATTGAGAGCCTCCACCGCATCCGTTTTTATTTTTGGTCTGGAAAAGCGGAAGGGATGGGCAAGCACCGCAATTCCACCCTTCTCATGAATTTCCTCCACAACTTCCTCTCCTTCCCTGCTTTTTATATCTTCCATTACACCAAATGCAAGAATATGTCCCTCCTCAGTATTTATCTCCACTCCGGGTATTATAATAAAATCCTTTACGTCTTTCATGGCTTTTACAGCGCCTCTGGTGGTATGGTGGTCAACTATTGCCATCCCCCTGAAACCCTTTGCCTTCAGATATTTTGCGATGTCCTCTGGTTTCTCATAGCCATCTGGAGAATAGCATGTGTGGACATGGAGGTCGAACATGAAATCTTATTTATTCCCTTTATTAACCTTTTTCCCTGCCACATTTCTCACAACTACGAGAAGGGCATCCTTGCCCTCATATTTTATCTTCTTGGACATGAGCTCGATTTCTCTTATGTTGCCATCGCTGTAAATGGCCTTGTATCTCCTCGGCTCCATCCTTGCTTTCCCCTTAATGGCGGCGTTGTAATACCTGATAATCTTCTCCTTATCCTCATCTGCTATGAACTCTGTATAATGCTTTCCTATGACATCCTCCGCCTTGTATCCTGTGATGGTTATTCTTCTGTTGACAAACTTTATTTTTTCATCCTGCACCACCAGGATGCTGTCGAATAGCTCGTTTATCAGATTTTCATATAGCTGCCTGAATCTCTTCTCCTTTTCTATGAGATAATTTTTTACCGTCACATCTTTGGCGGAGCCCACATACAGATTGTTTATCTTTACCACATCCAGCAACAGATCAATCTTTTTACCATCCCGTCTTATTCCCTTTACCTCCTCGTTTTTCATACTGCCTCTCTTTATCTTTTTCTTTATGTCCTCCTCAAAGAATCTGGAGATATCCTTTCCGACCACATCCTCTATGGTGGTGTAGCCAAAATAATCCAAGAACTCCTTGTTGGCGTATTTCATCTTCATTCTGGAATTGAAAAGGAAGGCAATGCAGTTCATGTTTTCAAATATCTTTCCATACATTCCCTCGTCCATGGCGGAGATGCTCTGCACTCTCTTTATTATGAGAGGAACATCTATACTCCTGAGAAAATCCTCTCTCAGCTCCCTTTTGATTTCCTGGACATGCAGTCTTATTGCCTCCTTGCAGAAGTCAGCAACACTGCTGTACCCCATATCGGGGTTTTCCGTAAGAAGTTCCTGAATTTTATCATACAGTTCCTTCGGAAGTGATATGGTACTGTACTTTATCATTGTATTTCCATAACGCATAATTATATTTAAGATTTATTGCTATCTGTGAACAAAATTTATAACCCAGAACAATTTTGCTCTCATTTACCAATCATGTTACAGGGTAACCGTCTCCAACATCGCCATCAATTTCTATAGGACCCTTCTCGTCCATTAGAATCCTGTTTTGGTACATAATCTTTCCGTTTTTGCTCACCATTTTTATCTTTTTGAAATCATCGAAGGCCAGCTCTTTGCATGGCTCTGCTTTTATTCCCTCCACATACACCCTGCTCCCCTCCTCTGCATGGGGCACCAGAAGCACCGCCTCACCATCCTTGTTTACGGCAAGCAGCATACCGTTGGACTCCACCCCTCTTATTCTCGCTTTCTTTAGGTTTGCCACAATCACAATTTTTCTGCCCATAAGCTCATCCTTCTTATACCATGGCTTTATTCCCGCAACTATCTGCCTTTCCCCCATCTCGCCCAAATCCAGCGTTATAACATAGAGTTTGTCGGCATTGGGATGGTCCTCCACTCTCGCTATTCTTGCAACTCTGAGGTCAAGTTTTGAAAAGGCATCTTCCTCCTTTTTCACTATTTCATCAAGGTCGAGCTTTTTGAAGAGGGGCATGGCTTCAACCCTCTTCCCTCCCACCTCCGCCATGGCATCCTCCCATTTTTGCTCATGGATGCTCCCCTCCTCTCCCGTCATCCTCCATATTCTGTCGGCGGTTCTGGGCATGTAGGGGGCGGAGGCGAAGGCCATCACCCTTACAATTCTTGCACACACGTTCATAACGCTTTCGCATCTCTCTCTGTCTTCCTTAATGAGTTTCCAGGGTTCGCTTGCATTCATATATCTGTTCCCTATCTGGGCAATCTTCATCAGTTTCTTCATTCCCTCCTTGAACTGGCATTTTTCTATGTTTTCCGAAAGTTCTTCGAACAGCCCTTTCACCTCTTTAAGAACCCTTTCATCTTCCTCATTGCCCTTTTTATAGGCAGGAATCTCTCCAAAATTCTTGCGTATGAAGGTAAGCACCCTGTGGATGAAATTTCCGTAGATTGCCACAAGCTCGTTATTCACCTTCGCCACAAAATCATCCCATCTCCAGTCGGTATCCCTTTTCTCGGGCATGTTTATGGAGAGATAATATCTTACCATATCCGCATCAAATCTTTTGAGTATGTCGGGGATCCATATCCCTATCCCTCTGGATTTGGAGAATTGCTCTCCTGAAAGGGTTAGATATTCATTTGCAGGCACGTCGTAAGGAAGATTGAGCCCGCCATGGCCCATGAGCATCGCCGGCCATATTATGGTATGAAACGGTATGTTGTCCTTGGCCAGGAAGTAGTAATGTCTCGCCTCCTCCATCCACCATTTCTTCCATTCATCTTTTTTGCCAATCTTTTCAGCCCATTCCATCGAAGCCGAAAGATATCCTATGACCGCATCAAACCATACATATATTCTCTTATTCTCATATCCTTCCAGGGGCACCTCCACTCCCCATTCCAGATCTCTTGTTATCGCCCTGTCCTGAAGCCCCGATTTTATGAAATTTATGGTGAAGTTGAGCACATTGTCCCTCCAGTAATCCTTGTCTTTGAGCCATTCCAGCAGTTTCTCCTCAAAGGCGGAGAGTTTGAAGAATAGATGCTCCGTTTCCTTCAGCACAGGGGTTGAGCCACATATCTTGCATTTTGGCTCCAGAATTTCTATTGTTTCCAGAGTTCTTCCACATTCCTCACACTGGTCGCCCCTTGCCTTTCCATGGCAGTGGGGGCATATTCCCTCCACATATCTGTCGGGAAGAAATCTTTCGCATTTGTTGCAGTAGAAGGCATGGATTTTCTTGGGATATATGTATCCCTTCTCATAGAGCGTAAGAAAGAAATCCTTGACCACCTTTTTGTGGAAGGGGTTGCTTGTCCGTGTAAAATTCTCAAATTTTATTCCAAGTTCGTCCAGATTTTTTCTGTGCTCCGCGTGATATCTGTCCACTATCTCCTGGGGAGTCACTCCTTCCTTCTCCGCAGTTATGGTAATGGGGGTGCCGTGCTCATCACTTCCTGAGACCATCAGTACAGCATTTCCCTTCATTCTGTGATATCTTGCAAATATGTCTCCCGGAAGAAGACAGCCCACCATTGTGCCAAGATGAAGCGAGCCGTTGGCGTACGGCCACGCAACCCCCACAAATATTCTCTCCATAGAAGGTATAACATTTCCTATTTAAAAATTTCATGCGGAAATGCTTTGCAGATGGAAAAGTGTTGTTTTACCATACTTCTTCACACAAAACATAATCTTCATATATTCCTCCCGATTTACTGATGAGGGGATGGGAATCAGAAAGAAAGCAGAGCAT
>JAGGZK010000028.1 GCA_021162065.1 Thermoplasmata archaeon | reverse complement strand
TGGCATCCTTTATGGCATACTTTATTTTCTCCGGTTCATCTCTTCCATCATAGGCGGCATAGATTTCATCGGTCGTTTTCAGTATTGTGGGAATGCCCATGGCATTCTTATGCTCCACCAGTGGCTGAAGAGCATCGCTGAACTTTGAGGGTGTTATTATAAGCAGTTCATATCCGTTGCCAAATTCCATGCTTCCTCTCTCATACTCCACATTTATTTCCATCTCTCTGGCATATTCCACCATGTTTTCTGCAGGGTAATATCTGACAGGATGCATCTCCAGCGTTAGAAATATCACATGCTTGCCATCATGAAGGCCCACCCCTATGTTATACCTGAACCAGTTTTCCGGATACGGTCCAGAGGAGGCATATATTTTTCCATCCTCCTTTCTCGCCAGATTCTTTTCTCCATGTCCCAATGGAACGGCGCCCACAGCAGGCAGAATCCTTTTGCCCACCCCTGCCCTTTCTACGCTGGAAGGATGGCACTCCACCCTCTTTATCACACTCCCTGCCGGGAAGATGTAGGTTTTTGTTATCACTGGCAAGGTGGGGTTGCCTGCTTCTTGCGTGTAGTGGGAAATGCCGTCCATGAGAATATAGGAATATTCATCGCCTTCTATGAGGGTTGGTGCGGGAAGGGAAATGCTTTCCTTTATCCTGTCCGTCCATTCATTGGCTCCTGCAGCAGATATCATGCCCCCCATGGTGCCACTCAAAATCATCACCGCCAGTGCCATAAAACTCAGAAACCATTTCTTCTTCATTTTAACCCCAGAGAATATCCCCTTTTATCACTTAAAATTTTCGTGCTTGCTATATCGCCTTCCTCAAATCTCCTATGGTGGAGAAGTAAAGGAGCTCATCATGATTTATTGCATACACCTTCATGCCTTTTTTATCAACATTTTTCAGTATCGGGGAAAGGAAATCGCCTTCCAGCACATCTGTTCCTGTGGCGAGAGGGCTTATGGCGGGCAGCACCACTATTCCATTCCTGCAGAGATAGCAGGGCATTTTTACCATCGCTCCCACTGCATCTCTTATGCTGAGAGAAGGGTGCTCATGTCCCAGCAGAAGTTTTTTACCCTCTCCTTTTACCATTCTGTGTCCATGCACCATCTTAAAATTGCCTAGGGAATATTCATCTCTTACCTCAACACCATATCTGGAGGCAATGGTTTTAAGAAAATTGTCATGATTCCCCCTCACCATCACCACCTCCACCCTTTCCACCAGAAAGGAAAGGATCTCCTCCGCCTCCCTCCATTCCTGCCTCAGATTTTTTCCAAATTCATGCTTGAAGTCCCCGTTTATAACAATCCTCTCCACCTCGTATTTTGATATTATCCTTTCCAGCCGTTTGAGTATGATGTCCTTCTGGTATCTCGGGATGGAGACACCTTCATGCTGAAGATATGACTCATATCCTATATGGAAATCTGCCACCACCGCTGTGGAATGCTCCTCCAGGTAGGCGGCGTATAGGGAGGTGATTTTTATTCCATCCACCTCTACCTCCTCCATTTTATCGCCTCCATCACCTCTTTATGCAGCTCCCTTATCATTTTCTTCCTGTCCTCCATGAGCACAACATCGCTCGCCCCCACCGCCACTATGTTGAAGGAGAAGGGTGAAGGCACATTTCTTCTATCAATCACCACTCTCACCTTTCCCTTCTCCACCTCCTTTACAATCTTCTCCGCATTGTCTATTTCCATGGAATCCTCCATTATCTCTCTGTATGTCTCCTTCAGGGCTGGAAACTCCGGGTCTATCTCTCTCACAACTTTGAAGAGGAGGGTGGCGTTCCTCTGCTGCCTCTCCACCCCCATTTCATGGCCCAGATAATTTTTAAGGATGAGAAAACTTCTTGCCGCCACATGCCTGAACCTTCTTTTAAGAATTTCTGTATTTGCCAGTGCCCTCCTCAAATCTTCCCTCATTCCGGACGAAGAAAAGAGGGAAAGAATTTCCTCATCATCAAATCTTTTTCTTCCCTCCGGATAGGTTATGGCAAATCCATTGTCAGTGATCGCCAACCTGACATTGAATCCGTGCCTGGAAGTTATTCTGTAAGCGAATATTCTCGACAGCGCCTCATTGGCTTTCCTTCCCACAAGGGTATGGAACACCATATGGGTATAGCCATCTAAACCAAAAATTTCCACCACTATTCTTTTATTGTTGGGGATAACAAAATGGCTCTGCTCCCTGAAGTAGTTTATTATTGCCATGGCGGTGGTGGAGTCGATGGCATAGTTCTTCATGAGAAAACCCTTTGCCTTTTCCACATTCTCCAGCATTTTCTCCATTTTTGCTCTAAATCTCCCTATTTCCATGGCAAGGTCAAAACTCAGAGGGAGCTGCTCAGAAAACCATGAGGGAATGGTGGGCGATTGCTCAGGGCGAGGAATAACATATATTCTCATACCTTTTGACTTTACAAACTCATAGGTATTGCCCGCCAGCACGAATATGTCTCCCTTTTTCAATCTCTCTGCAAAGGGCTCTTCCACCTTCCCCACATATTTTTTTTCCACAGTGTACACCTTCACCGACACCTCATCAGGAATGGTGCCCGTGTTTAGATAGTATATGGGCCTCACCATCTTTCCTCGCCTCCCGAAAATTCCATCGGACTCATCAAACCAGATCTTGCCGTACACCTTTCTATCCTCCAGTTCCTCATAATCCCCGGCGAGATAATGCAGAAGTTTTATCATATCTCTCTTCGAAAGATTTCTGTAGGGATATGCTTTTCTTATGACGGACAAAGCGTCGTCAACCCTCCATTTTCTCTCTATGGCCATGCCCACTATGTGCTGGGCGAGAACATCCAGTGCTTTTTCCGGTATCCTTATCTTATCCAGTTTTCCTCTCCTTGCCTCTCTGGCAAGGACAACGCATTCCACCAAATCATCTCTATCCAGCACCACAATTCTTCCCTTTGATATTTCATGGAGAAAATGGCCGCTTCTCCCTATCCTCTGCAACGCCCGGGTGACACTTTTTGGAGAGCCAAGAAGAATAACCAGATCTATGTATCCTATGTCTATGCCGAGCTCCAAACTTGTGGAGGAAACAACACATTTGAGATCGCCTCTCTTCAATCTTTCCTCCACCTCCAGGCGAACATCCCTGGAGAGAGAGCCGTGATGCGCCTCCACCTTTCCCTCCATCTCCGGAAATCTCTTCTTGAGGTGGAATACAACTCTTTCGGTGGCGCTCCTGGTGTTGGTGAAGATGAGCGTTGTCCTATGCTTTTCTATGAGGTCGTGTAGCAGCTCATAGAGTTTTTCCGAGGTTTTTTCTGCTGAAGTATATATCATGTCCTCTACAGGGGAAATGACCTTGAGGTCGATTTTTTTGATAAAACTCACATCCACGATGAGGCATTCCCTGTTCATGCCAACCAGAAATTTTGCAATCTCCTTCATGGGATGAATGGTGGCGGAAAGGCCTATGCGCACCGGCTCATCCTCCATTCTGGCAACCAATCGTTCGAGGGAGAGGGAGAGGTGAAGCCCTCTCTTATTGTCCGCCATGGAATGGATTTCATCCACAATTATCCATCTCACCTTTTCCAGCTTTCTGGAAAATTTCGGGGCGTTGAGGAGTATGGACAAACTTTCTGGAGTGGTTATCAATATGTGAGGCACCCTTCTGAGCTGCCTCTGCCTTTCCTGCTGCGTCGTATCTCCTGTTCTCACTGCAACCCTTATTTTTTCCTTTATGTCAAATCTCGAATATATCTCCCGGAGAGGGGTGTTGAGATTCCTTTCTATGTCGTTGTTGAGGGCTTTTAAGGGAGAAACGTAAAGCACATATATCCTGTCCTCCAGCTCGCCTTCCTTCGCCATTAAAAGCAACTCATTTATGGCGGCCATAAAGGCGGCGAAGGTTTTTCCGGAGCCTGTAGGGGAGGATATTAAAACATTCTTTTTGCGATGTATCTCCATGATCGCGTATCGCTGAGGAGGGGTGAATGTTCCGAATTTGTCCCTAAACCACTCACCTATCTCTGGCGTTAATATGCTGTATATCTCGTCGTCCGTGTATTCTCTGGCAGCGTAGTCAATCATTATACCGCAGCATTTCCCCACATTAAATATTTTTCTCACTTCCAGAATCTGGCAAAAACTCAGATTTATTTTTGTCTTTCTGTTTCATGCTCATCTATTTTCAAGAAGCTTTTTACAATGAAAATTTCAAAGAATTAATAAAGGGGGTGGATTCTGAATTAATATTGAAATGCTGGGGCAGAATGGGGATGCAATGCAGATTCCATTTCAGGGATTAATTCTGTTCCGCTAACAAAATGCTTGCATTCTCCGAAAACTTTATATACCCCAGCCATATTATTGTTTTGGTGATAACCATGATAGGAAAAATAAGAAAGATGTTGAAAGAAAAGGCGGGTGTTAGCCCGATAATTGCCATCATACTGATGGTGGCAATAACCGTGGTGCTGGCAGCAACCATATATGTGTGGGTAACAGGATTTGGAACCGGAGAGCAATCAGAGAATGCAGCTGTAACAGTAAAAGGGGAAAATGACCAGATACGAGTTATTTTGACTAAGGGAGGAAATAACTATGACCCTACCAATGGATACACAAGTGATAATTACGCTATCTATGTAGATGGTGTGGCAGTTGGTGGAACTCTACCTGCAAACTGGCTTGTAGGACAAAACATTATTTTAACTTATAATGCAAGCCAAACTCCTAAGTGGGCAGTTAGTGGAACCGCGAACTATGGAACCGAAATATCATCTCCTACAGAGTTTGCAGTAACAGTTGAGATAATGGGCACAGTAGTCTATGATGGAACAGTAATCGTTTCCTAAACTAACAATACAATAATTACGTTATTTAAGACCTGGAGATTTCCGCCCTCTCTCCCCTTTCTTTATTTCTTCAGAATCATCTCATCATTAAGGGGCTTGCCTCCAGCCCCTTCCTCCTTTTCTTTTGTTGGGTTCATCTTTTATAAACCCTTGATCTTTTGTCAATTTTCAAAATAAAAATAGTGGAAGATTCCTCCTCAACAAAATATAAAATTCTAATATTTCCGACCCTAATTCTATATAATTTTTCTTTCCATCCTTTTATTCTTACACTATTGTTGGGAAAAGGATTATTTGCTAAATTCTTTATTTTCTCAATAATTCTCTTTCTGTTGTTTTTATCAAGATTTGATAAAAACTTGGTAGCACTCCTATGAATCTTTATTTTAAAATTCATCTATACTTACAAAGTCTTTGGTATCACCATTTTTTATTTTTTTGAGTGTTTTTTCAACAAATTCTTTCTCCTCATCTGATAATAAAGCATCTTCGAACAATGTCCTCAATCTCTCTATTTCTCTTTTAAGGTATTCAATATCTTTTTTCATATTTTCCAATTCTTGTATTTGCATAAGTTAAGAGCATATTACAATTTATAACTTTTTCTCCGCCTTCTCCTGCCCTCCCTTGCTTGCCATAAGCCCGCCTCTCTTCCCTTTAT
>JAGGZK010000033.1 GCA_021162065.1 Thermoplasmata archaeon | reverse complement strand
TTGGAAGTTCATCAATATTTTGCAGGGTTATTTTGCTCACATCTATGCCCTTATATTTTTCCCTGTACATGGGAGTTTTCATGGCAAGTTTCAGAATTCTGCGGAACTGCTTTTCCCTGTATTCTTCAATCCTCTCCTCACTACCCTCCAGCCTTCCTAAATCTGATATATAACTTTTCAGTAAATGTAAGAGAAAGGAGAGCCTCACTCATACCCTCCTATCTTGAGTGTTGGGTCTCCAAGCAACACCCATTCCTGCACCGTCTTCGCATCTGTCTGGCGCTTCTGACAGTCGAACCTGTTGAGGTAATCCGTCAGCACCGTGGAGTGGGTCATTCCCAGCATGTCGGTACCATTGGCATAAACCTCTGCAAAATGCACCTCAGCCCATCCAAGAAGATACTGGATGCAGTCAGGGATGCCGTCCTTGTCGGTATCGCCTATGGTTCCATATCCCAAGCCTGTACATCCCATGGATGCTATTGCCCCGCCGCTTGGCTGCCTCACTATAAACCAGCCGAAGCATTCTGGCACGGGAGCCCAGTACCAGGTTGTGAAATGCTTGCCCATTATGTACTTGAATATGATGGATTTTATTATCTCGCTTACGCTGTCATAAAGGGTGGCGTTGAACATGCTGTTGTGGCAGCCACCTATGATGGTCACGGGATACATCCCCTCGTTCTTCAAAAACGGCATGTGGAATATGTCAAGGCCAAGTATATATTTCGCCTTCCCTCCGCTGAATTCCTTGCCCATCCACATTCCAGGGCTTCCATGTCCGGAGAAATGCAGGAAGCCGCCGCCCTGGTTTATGGCATCTATCACATTACTCTGCTTGAGATTGCCCTCCGAATACCATACCTTCACCTTCTCGAAATCGCTTCCAAGATTCTCCCAGAATTTCTCGGTTGCCACCTCTCCCTCATAGAAATTGTCGCCGCTTGTATCGTCAAAGGTATCGCCTCCCACCAGTATGGCCCTGTGGAACCAGTCGCTTCCATGGGTGTTTTCCTCATAATATATTATTTTGTTCACCATGTCCGTCATTTCCTGCTCGCTCCTGCATGCGAGTCTGCCGATATACACATCGGGATACATATCAAGAACATCCTTACCCGTCATGCGCCACTCTGCAAATATGCCGTTGCCGTTGCTGTCCCAGTCGTCAAAAACAACGTTGCCATCCTCGTATTTGTAGATGTCAGCAAAGTAGAGGTCTGTTAAATATCTGTTCTCCGCCCCATCGTCCAGATGACTGTATCGCACCGGCACAAGCCATGTATCGCTCTTTATGGGCGAGGAAAGCCCGCCGGCGAGGAGCACATATTTTATGCCATACTCCTCTATGGCATCCTTTATGGCGTACTTCACCTTCTCTGCATCATCTCTCCCGCTATAGGATGATTTTATATCTTCTACAGTCTCGATAATTGTTTTTATTCCGTGCTTCTCCTTATGCTCCTTAAAGGGCTGCAGCTCATCCACAAATTTTTCCGGTGCCACAATGAGCAAATCGTATGAATCTGCAGTAACCATGGCTCTGCCCTTCTCATACTCCACATTGATCTCGAAATTTCTGGCATATATGGCATCGTTTCTTACAGGGTTGTATTTCAGAGGATAGAGATATATGGAGAGAATGATGCTCCTCTCCCCCTTATACAGACCAACACCTATGTGATAATCATACCATGTTTCCGGATAATAGGCATCCACACCATATATGCTGCCCTCCCTTGGCTCGTAAATCCTTTCATCACCCCTTGGAGTTGCAGGAGGCGAAGGGGCAATTTTATTCTCAAACGTCAGATGCTCAATACCCTCCACATTCACACTCACATCCTTTATTTTTGTGCCAAGGGGAAACGTGTAGGTCTTTGTGTAATATGGCAGAAGAGGATAACCCTCATCCCGCATGTAGTTGGCGTTTTCCATTATCACATATGAGTAGGATGTTCCGTGAAGAATCTGTGGTTCGGGAAAACTCATCTTCTCCTTAAGAGCACTTGCATCCATGGCCATGGATAAACTAAACGCCATCAACCCCGCCAGAAATACAGATACTAACTTCTTCATATATGGTAATAGAGGGGGGTTAAAAAAATATTTCTATTGGCATATCCTGCTTTGCACTGAAATACTTTGCCGCATTCCCCTCCCGTCTGGATATCTCGAGAAAACCGCTGCTGCTTATCACCGCCATTATTTCGTTTCTTTCCCCATAGCCATAGGCAGGATACAATTTTACATCTCTTTCCACCATCCCTATCTTGACCGCAAATTCTTTGCCTTTGACATCTTTTCCCTCCACATTGGTGATTATGTTCCCGAATCTATCTATGAACAGAATTTTTCCTCTTATGGCATTCTCCATTATCACCGGCCTTTCAAAATCCAGATCCACCGGCTCCTCCTTCATCCTCCTCGCAAAAGAGTTTATTCTCCTCCCTTTCGAGATTTTGGCAGCAGTGGGGGCGAACACATCCCTTCCGTGAAAAACGGAGCTTTCATTCCCCTTCATCTTTATTTCATATACCCCCTTTATCCCCAGGCGACGGGCGGCGGGCATGAAAAGTCCGTTGTCAGGTCCAATGAAATAGTTGTTGCCCTCACATTTTATTATTATCGCCTTCCTTTCCGTTCCCACTCCGGGGTCAACAACACCCACATGTATGGCATCCTTGAAGTGAGGAGCAACGGAGTAAAGAAGAAATGCCCCCTGCCTCACGTTCTGCGGTTCCACATCATGGCTTATGTCCACTATTTTTGCATCCGGGTTTATGGAAAGTATCTTCCCCTTCATCTCCGCCGCATACTCCCATCCTATATCTGTGAGCAGAGTTATTACCATCCCACCACCTCATCAATCCATTCAAGGTATCCGGAATAGCCCTCCTTTACATCAATGCATAATATCTCCGGAACCTCATAGGAATGGAGTTGCCTTATTCTGTTCTCCACCTTCTTGTAATTCTCTCTTCTCGTTTTTATGAAAAGCATTCTCTCCCTCTCCCTTTCCACCCTTCCCTTCCATATATAGGCGGAGTTCACATCCCAGGAGTTAATACATGCCACAAGATTCTCATTCAGCAACGTGGTCACAATTTTTTCCTCGTCCTCTTCCCTGCAGGTGGTGATGACAATGCAATACATAATTTAAAAAAGTGGCATCAATTAAATATTTTTATCTTCTTTTCTTTCCTCCTCTTTCATCATGGATTTATGGTAGGGACATATTTCTCTCAGAACGCATCTCTCACACAGGGGTTTTCTGGCTTTGCACACCCTTCTACCATGGGCAATGAGAAGGTTGGATAATTCAAACCATTCTTCTCTGGGAAACTTTCTCATCAAATCCTTCTCTATCTTCTCCCTTTTTGTTTCCTCGGTCAGCCCCAATCTCCTGCTCAATCTCATGACATGTGTGTCAACAACCACCCCCTCATCCTTTCTGAATATATTGGAGAGCACCACATTTGCCGTCTTCCTGCTCACCCCCGGAAGCTTTATCAATTCCTCCATGGTGTCCGGCACCTTTCCTCCATATTCCTCATGGATTATGCGGCACGCCTCCTTTATATACCTCGCCTTATTTCTGTAAAAGTTAACGCTCCTTATATATTCCTGCAGCTCCTCCAGAGGAGCGGATGCATAGTCAGCAGCATTCCTGTACTTCCTGAAGAGTTTCTTTGTGACCATATTAACCCTTTCATCCGTTGTCTGGGCTGAAAGAATGGTGGCTATAAGTAACTCAAGAGGGGTGGAGTATTTCAGGGCCGTTCCCTTAATCTCCGGATATTCCTTACTCAGGATTTTCAGCACATCCCTTTCCATGGCTCGAATTTCGTTATTCCTATAAATTCTTTGCAGTCATCAAAAAAATTTTTATCATGGGAAGTGCTTTACATCCATGGAAATATCATTTCCCTACGGGAAGGAAAAAATTGTAATGGACATTCCAGAGAAAAATCTTCTCAAGGTGGTGGAAGCCAAGGAGAAAAGAGTGGAGAATGAGGATGAAGTCATCCAGAAGGCGCTGGACACCCCCATAAACTCCAGAAAACTGGAGAAGATGAAGGGGAAAATTGCCGTGGTTGTGGATGACAAAACACGCCCGTTCCCTGCAAAAAAGGTTCTCCCCCATGTTCTTGAGCGTCTGAAGGGAGAAATTAAAATAATAATAGCCACCGGAACCCATGTGCCTGTAAATGAGGGGGAGGCGGAGGAAATACTGGGAAAGGAAATAGTGGAGGAGTATGAATGGGTAAGTCATTCCCAGGACATCAGATTCGTTGATTATGGAGTCACAAGTTTTGGCACCCCCCTCTTTTTCAACCCCGAATATGTGAATGCCGATTCAAAGATAATACTGGGAGATGTGGAGTATCATTACTTCGCCGGGTATGGAGGAGGAAGAAAGAGCGTCCTTCCCGGGGTGGCGGCAGGTGTGACCATAGAGACGAATCACAAGAGGATGTTTCACGAGAAGGCGAGGTTTGGTGTGCTGGATGGCAACCCCGTGCATGAGGACATGGAGGAGGCCGCAGACATAGCAGGCGTCGATTTCTGCATGAATGTGGTGATGAACAGCAGGCATGAGATTGTGGGGGCATTTGCAGGAGAGCATAAACGGGTTCTCAGAGAGGGAGCCAAAATGGTCGATGAGATGTACATGGTGAGGGTAAACCAGAGGGCGGATGCTGCAATAATAGCGGCTGACGGCTCCCCACATGATATTAACCTATATCAGGCAATGAAGGCGATACAGACAGTTATAGATGTGGTGAAGGAGGGAGGGACAATAGTTCTAATCGCCCAGTGCAGAGAGGGGCACGGAAGTGAAAAATTCTACAATGAAATGGAGAAATACAGCAACAGCGAGGAGATAAGGAAAGATTTGATGAAAAAATTCATAATGGGTAAGCACAAGGTGTATTACATGCTGAGAGCAGCAGAAAGGGTGAAGATGTATGTGGTGACAGATATGGATGATGAGATGGCCAGGCATTTCAAAATGGAGAAAATTGATGTGGATGATATAATGAATGCCATATACAGGAGGCACGGAGAGAATGCCAGAATAATAGCATCGCCCCATGCCACAACAACACTGGTCACATTATAGTTAAAGATCCTTTTTCAGGAACACCCTTATAGCCAAAAATGTGGGCGCGAGAGCCCATATAAGGAGGACCAGAGATGTGCTCCATATGCTTATATATGAAGGAATGGAGGGCGTCTCATACCCGAAAAAATTCTTTATGTTGTATATCAGGGCCACATTTGTTTGATATGTATCAAGAGGGCTTATGAATAGCATTTTCCATATCCATTCTGGCATCCCGCTTATGTCTCCTCTCAGCAATGCCTCATAATCCACTCCCGCAATGGAGAGTATGCCAAGGAATAGCAACCCCATTATCATGGTGAAGAAAAACCATATGAAAATGCCTCCTCCAATGGCAGTGCTTTTTCTTTCAGCGATGGTTGAAACTAAAAAAGAAAAACCAAGGAACACCATTCCCATCAGAAAGGTGGAAAAAAGGAAGTGAATGTAATGAAGCCAGCTGGAATGCTCTCCTCCGCCTACGGAGATGACCGCCGCAGCACCTCCAAAGCCGAGAAACAGTGTGGTGAAAAGAAGCAATGACATGGCAAAATACTTTCCCAGAAAGAGTTCCAGCCGCGTGAGAGGGTGGGATAAAAGAATATGAATGGAACCTTTTTCTCTTTCATTTATTATGACACCATGTCCCATCATTATGGCAACTATGGAGATGAGAAAGGAATTGAGGCTCATCATTGCCGCCACCGTCTCCTCGAGTCCCTTGAATCCCATGCCGGAGGTGCCAAAATAAGAGGTTACGACGGCGAGCAGGAAAAATATCAGGGCAAGTGTCATAAACCATCTGTTTCTGATGTAATCCCTGTATTCCTTTTTGGAGACGGCGTATATGCCATGGAAATCCATGGGATTTATTTGTGTGGAGGTTAAATATCTTCCTTGCAGCAGAACAGATAAATAATAAAGCATGAATAAACAGTGTGGATAAAAAATTCGTTGGCATAATCGGGCTTGGTATGGCAGTTGCCATAATTTATACTGGACTTTTACTCATGTACTCCGGCATTCTGTCCGGCGAGAAAGGAAATCTGAAAAAGGCCGTGGAAAATTCTCTCCTGGTGAAAACATATTCCAGAAATGAATCCATGAACATAGTAACATTTCTGATAACAGAGGGAGGAGATTTGGATATGAATGAAACTCTCTGGAGGCTGGAAGAGAAGAATAGCAGCAAAAATATATTGCTCTCCCCTGCAAAAATGGGGAAAAATGAATTCACAGACTTAAACCTGTATGGCGATGAAAAGCACAGCATGTACTGGTATGATGCCATTGGAGATGGAAAAATTGGAAAGGGCGATTTCATAAAGGTGAAGGCACCGCAGGACGGCGATTATTATCTCGTTGCCATCTGGAAGGGATATCCCGTTCTCTTTTCCATGGCATTCCATTACTGATGCTATATATACTCCTTCATCGCCTCTATGACTTCGCTGCTGTTCCTTGCCTCCCTGTAATCATCGAGAGGCATTCTGTTCAACTCAAGAAAATGGAGGCCCCATTTGAACTTGCTCAACAGGCTTTTTGCCTGCTCCTCCGCCCCAAATATATAAAGGGTGGCTGCCATCGCCTCCACCGTGCTGAGACGAAGGGGTCTGCCATAGTTTACGGGGTTTGCCGCCAGGAGATATGGAAGAGCGCGGCTTCTCATTCTCCTCCCCGCCCTCCTGAATATCGCCTCCGCATTCTCCCATGAGCAGTCGATGGCGACAATGTTTTTAATATGTCTGTCCGCTGGAGAGAGAGCCTTCTCCGAAAAGGGATTGAGGAGAATGGCATTTCTGGGGAGTTTGCCCATGCTATTGATGATATTAATTAGCCCAAATTTTGCGAGTTTTTTAGAGGTGCATTTTTTTGGGTCGTCCTCGCCCAAATCATAGACATACAGGGCATATGTTTCTGTATTTTTCATTCCGTTTTACTAATTGTCACCCCTTTATCAATTATACGGAAATTTGGGGGTTGTCGAAAAAATGAGGAATTTTTAAATTTCAATACATCTTCTTACTCTATTGGCTTAAATCAGATTTTCACTCCAATTGTGAATTAATCGACAACCCCGGAAATTTAAGAAGATTTTTCTATATCCTTATGATTTGTTAATGATGAAATGAGAAGGATGATACTTGCGCTGCTGATTGGTTTACTTGTGTCTGGTATTGTTTTCAGTGTTCAGGAGCACGAGGCAAAAAATGTTGATATTTCATCCATCAAACTGAAGGGACTGGGTTGTATCAGAGAGGATGTTCCTTTCATCACAACTCTTTCCCTGAGCGGATTATCCCTTCCATCCTGGGACTGGAGAGATGTGAATGGCACCGACTACATGACACCTGTTAAGGACCAGGGGCAATGTGGTAGTTGTGTTGCTTTTGCATCATTAGGGGCATTTGAGGCGGTAATCAAAATTAAAGAGGGAATAACAACTGATTTGTCAGAAGCACATCTTTTCTTCTGCGGGGGTGGGGATTGTGGGAGTGGATGGTATATCTCTTCTGCATTGGATTATTTAAAAAATTATGGCACTCCAGATGAAGATTGCTTTCCTTATGATGGAGCCTATTATGGAACTGATTTATCATGTAGCGATTCCTGCGACGACTGGCAGCAGAGAGCATGGAAAATAGATGATTGGGACTGGGTGGTTGGGATAACAAGTATAAAAAATGCTTTGATAAGCTATGGCCCACTCGTTGCAGCTTTTGATGTATATGAGGATTTTTATGATTATTGGTACGACCCATATTCATGGCCCGATGGAGTATATTATTACTCTTACGGAAGCTATTCTGGTGGGCATGCTGTTGTGATTGTGGGTTACAATGATACCGGCCAATACTGGATATGCAAAAACAGCTGGGGAGACGGCGGCATAAATGGCTATTTCAGAATAAGATATGGAGAATGTGGCATTGAGGATAGCGTGGCTTATATTTATTACCAGCCACCAGTCGTGAACAATCCGCCAGTAGCAGATTTTGGTTATTCCCCTCCTTTCCCAACAACATCGGACACAATTCAATTCATCGATTTATCCTATGATGCCGATGGAACAATAGTTGCATGGAACTGGGATTTTGGAGACGGCAGCCATAGCACTCAGCAGAACCCCAAGCATAGATACACAGATGATGGGGTGTATATGGTAACTCTGACAGTAACAGATGATGATGGAGCAAGCAACTCAACATATAAATTTGTTACCGTGGCGAATACTCCGCCAGTGGCAAATTTTGATTATTTGCCCTCTTCTCCCACCATACATGAAACCATATATTTCACTGATTTATCTTATGACTCGGACGGAAGCATTGTTAACTGGACATGGAACTTTGGAGATGGAAATATGGCATATGAACAGAATCCACTGCATCAGTATGAATATGATGGCATATATGATGTGACCCTTGTTATAACAGATGATGATGGGGCAAAGGATAGCATATCAAAGCAGATAATAGTAACAACTGCTCCTCCAGTAGCAGAATTTACGTGGGAGCCGGCTGAACCAACGGATATTGAAAATATTATTTTTGATGGAAGTTTGAGTTATGATTCAGATGGTTACATTGTCAATTACACATGGAATTTTGGTGATAAAAGCATGGCATATGGAATGATTGTTGAACATGGCTTTGAAGATGATGGAATTTATAATGTCACTCTAACAGTAATGGATAATGATGGGGTAACGAACAGTATAACCAAGCAAATAACAGTGGTAAATGTTTTTCCCATAGCAAATTTCAGTTTCTATCCAGAAAATCCAAGTGCGCAGGACTTTATACATTTCAATTCTACATCATATGATTTGGATGGCTTTATTGCAAATTATACATGGAGCTTTGGGGATGGTAGTATAGCATATGGAAAAAATGTAACTCATAAATATGCAGATGATGGAGTATATGCCGTTGTCCTCACCATCACAGATGATGATGGAACACAGGATAACATTTCGAGAACAATTACAGTATTAAATACTCCTCCTGTGGCAAATTTTACATGGGAGCCAGAAAATCCAACTGATGTGGAAATTGTATATTTCACCGATTTGTCCTATGACTTGGATGGTGTTATTGTCAATTATACATGGAACTTTGGTGATGGAAGCATGGCATATGAACAAAATCCACAGCATCAGTATGCAGATGACGGAATATACAACGTTACCCTCACCATCACAGATGATGACAATGCTTCTGTTACACTCAACAAAAACATCACCATATTGAATGAGTTGCCACATGCCAATTTTTCTTATTCTGAAGAGTATTTGGTAGTATATTTTAATTCCACATCATATGACTCAGATGGCCACATTGTTAACTATAAATGGATTCTTGGAGACGGAAACATTTCATATGAACAAAATCCAGTGCATGAATATGCATCAAGTGGAAATTATACCGTTATTTTAATGGTAAGGGATGATGACGAGGCAATCAATCTTACCCAAAAAATCATCAGTTTTGAAAGCAGTCCTCCAATAACAGAATGTGATCTCGCACCCTCTCATCCAGATGGAGAAAATGGATGGTATGTTTCAGATGTAACCATATCTTTAAATGCAACAGATGAAACTGGAGTGAATATAACTTACTATAGAATTGATAACGGCAGCTGGATGGAATATGCAGGGGAGTTCAATATTACCTCAGAGGGAGGACATATCATTTCTTTCTATTCAGTGGACCATTTAAAAAATGTTGAAGAAATAAAGCAGATAGAATTATTCATTGATGAAACTCCCCCAGTGAGTCATATGCATGCGAATCCTGCCACACCTGATGGATGGAACAACTGGTATATAGGAAATGTTACAATAATGCTGTTTGCTGAGGACAACATATCATCTCTCCAGTATATCACATACCAGATTAATGGAGGACGCTGGCAATTTGCTGAAGATAATGTTACAATTGTGTTTCCCGAAGATGGCATATACTCCCTGAATTATTCGGCAGTGGATTATGCAGGTAATGAGGAAGATGCCAAAACCTACTGTTTTAAAATTGATAAAAATCCACCTCTCACAAAAATTCAGTGTAATGTAATCGAGGACAACCTTTCAGTAACTCTCATATCTGCAGATAATTTATCAGGTGTAAATGAAACGGAATATAGTATCGATAACAGTAACTGGATATCTTATAGCAGTCCATTTTTTATATCCCGTACTGAAGATCATACCATACGTTACAGATCAATAGATAACGCATCAAATGAGGAGAAAATAAAAATATTGACTCTCAAACATCCATATGCCAACTTTAGCTGGACTCCAGCGATACCCAATGTATCGGAAAAGTTAACTTTCATTGACACATCATATGATTTAGACGGCTATATTGTCAATTATACATGGAACTTTGGTGATGGAAGCATGGCATATGGAAAAAATGTAACTCATAAATATGAAGAATATGGCTCCTACATTGTAACGTTGAGAATTGTTGATGATGACAGCATGATAAATATTTCCAGAAAACAAATAATAATAAATAGCATCCCAAAATCAAACTTTTCCTGGGCCCCCTTCGCTCCGAAAACAAAACAAATGATTGTGTTTGACGCTAATTCAGCCTATGATTTGGATGGCGATATTGTTTTATACGAATGGGACTGGAACAACGATGGGATATATGATGAAGCAGGAAAAAGCCCCATTGCAAAGCACTCATGGGATGATAATGGAAATTACACTATAGCCCTTAAAGTAATGGATAACAATAATGCATCAAATGTGAGTAAAAAAATGGTGACCGTGAAAAATAGGCCGCCGTCGGTAGATTTTTCTTTCTTTCCTCCAAATCCAGAGCCAGGAGAAGCAGTGTATTTCAGCAATATCTGTTACGATATGGATGGATACGTTGTATCATATAACTGGAGTTTGGGAGAGGGTGCATTTTCTATCTTACCAAATCCATCTCATATATACTCAATCAGTGGTACATATACAATTACCCTCACCGTTACAGATGATGATGGCTCCATCAACATCACATCAAAGAATATCAATGTCAATTCCCCTCCGATAGCAAATTTCGTCTATATGCCAGCATATATAAGGGATACAGACACCATAACATTTCTCGACTCTTCAATAGATGATGATGGCTATATTGTCAATTACACCTGGAATTTTGGAGATGGAAATATAGCATATGGAAAAAATGTAACTCATAAATATGCAGATGATGGAGTATATGCCGTTGTCCTCACCATTACAGATGATGACGGAGCACAGGATAACATTGAAAAGCAGATAAAGGTGGCAAATATCCCTCCCGTAGCCGAGTTTCTATGGGAGCCAGACATTCCAGAAAAAAATGAGATGGTACATTTTAATTCCACTTCCTATGATTCAGATGGTTACATTGTAAACTACACCTGGAACTTTGGTGATGGAAATATTAGTTATGGGGCACATGTAACTCATAAATACATGAATGACGGCGCATATAATGTTACTCTCACCATCACAGATGATGATGGGGTCAGACAAAATATATCCCATTTGATAGAAATAAAAACAAGTAAAGAAACATATGGGTTTGAATTAACCCTTTTCATTATTGCGATATTGCTTATTTTATCCAAGAGAAAAATTATATAAATCCGCAGTATTAAACAATGGAGGCAAAAAATGAAGGCGAAAATATTGGTTATACTTATGGTGATGGCCCTCCTTATCGGAGGGTTCAATATGGCAGGAATTGATGAGGAGAGAAAAACCATGGAGGTAGAGCACAGGGAGTATGACAGGCTGATAACACATGAGGTGTCCTTCTCCCCGCCAGAAATGACGGAAATGAAGGGATATGTCAGCGTATCCCTAAAGGAATGCAACTCATTTCTTGTGAGACCTGGCTATCCATTACTACCCAAAATGGTGAAAAGGGTGGAGTTGCCATATGGGGCAAAAAACATAAGCGTCAGGGTGAGTATTGAGGGGGAAAAGCATTACAGCATTGGTGAAGAGATAATACCAGCACCAGCAAGAGTAAGGCTTTCAGACGGGAAGGTTGTGGAGGGAGGAAAGAAAGCAGAGATATACCGCAGCATGGAGGCATTTCCCAATGAATGGTATTCATACCACATGGGAGTGGGGCTCAATGGAGAAGGAGAGCGGGTCATACATCTGGTTGTCACCATATATCCTGTGAGATATGTTCCTGGAGATGCAGAGATAATTCTGGCAGAAAAGGCAGAGATTGAGGTGGGATATGACATAAAACAGGAGGGCACGGCAGGAGGCGCCCAGCTCCTGATTGTGGCGCCTCCGGAGTTCAGCGATGCTCTCCAGCCACTGGTGGAGCATAAGAATGCCATGGGCATTCCCACAATACTGAAAACGACCGATGAAATCTATGCCGCCTATGATGGAAGAGATGAACCGGAGAAAATAAAGTATGCCATAAAGGATGCCA
>JAGGZK010000052.1 GCA_021162065.1 Thermoplasmata archaeon | reverse complement strand
TTTGGTTGAGACATGATTGGAAAAGGCATTTTCGAGTGAAAAAGAAAGGAAAAGCGCAGTTGCCACCACCAATATTTTTCTCATTTTATCAAAACTGTTTCACTATTTTATATTTTTCTCAACCATTTATCTCTCAACCATTTATCGTATTAGAGCACGAGATATACCAAGCATCTCAGTTTTCATTTTATGCCAAATTAAATATCAATACATCCACTTTATCCTCTGCTGTTTCACCGTTTCCATGGACGATAATTTTTATTTCATAGCCGCCCAAAGCGAATTCGTTCCAGAGCCAGGAATATGGCGCCTCATTATCCTCGTATTTTAGCTCGTTATCAATATAGAATTCCACTCTATCGCCATTTGTTTCCGCTTGGAGAGTTATTTTTCCTATTATTATTGCTTTGTTTGATAAGATGGACATTACATCTCTATCCATCAAGTAAAGTTTTCCCTCTTGTGGCCTCATGATTTTGGCGTATAAGGTACTCTCGTTTATTGAATAAAGGAGAGTTGCCTGAGTATGAAGCGTGAAGGAGATTATGCTGTAATCTCCCTCATTTTTTACCTCCGCATTTCTCCATCCATCCATGAATTCCAGCAATTTAACATTATTCACCTCTCCCTTCACCCTTATTTCCATCTGCTGTGGTTCTGGCTCAGCATTTCTCCATTTAATGCCATTGAAGTTCAGTATCCGAAGCATTTTTTGGTTACCTTTTTTGTAAGAAATGGCTATGGCATTTTCTCCTATATGATATAGAGAGGTATAACCTGCCTTCTCAATCATGCTCAGGAATTCCTCTCTTATACTTTCTGCCTCATTTTTATGACTGTAATTGCTCCATGGCTGAGCTGCCCAGTAAAAATATCTTCCTAATGGCGTCATGGTGAAAACAGCCTTTCCGTTGCCATAATTGTTTTCATATATCTCCTCATGCTGAACGTTGCTGTAGTTTACCCCAAAAACATCGCTCAACAGAAAATCTTTCCTTTTTGAACCATACTGGGTATACAGAGATGTCTCATTTATTGCCACTATTTTTCCTCCACCGGCAACATATTCCCTTATTTTTTCCGCCTGACTTTCGTTCATGCATGCAAAATCCGGTAATATAATCATTTCAAAATCTGAAAGATAATCCAAATCATTTTCCGATAACACCCTGAATGGGATGTTGGACTCAAGAAGCATCATCAGCACGCCCGGGAAGGCATCATGATATCCATAGCCCTCCCAACTTCCTCTATCCAGATAATCAAGAGTGTGACGGGAAAAGATGACTCCCACATTTGCATCATCCTCCCATCCATAAAGATATTCATCATAGTTATTCACCCATACAAAGTAATCATGCATAAATTGCTCATCAACTATACCTGCCATACCTATGTTGCCAGAGGTGTAATAATTAAAACCCATGGTGGAAAGCAGGGCGGCATGGAAATTGGCAAGAGAGGCGTCGCCCTGTTTTACATAGGAGAGCAACCATGATGCTTCCTTCTCCGCTGCTCTATCAAAATCATACCATTGCTTCAGGGTGGCGAGCATAACGAGCCATGTATAGTATTGAGTTTTGTAAAAGGGCCCGGTGTATTCATGTCCTATGACATCGCATACATATGGAAGTCTTGCTGTATCGCAACCATGTTGTGTTATAAAGAGGGTGTGGGAGGATGTCTCTATGGCGAGTTTGCAGTTGAGGTTGCCTTCCTTTAGTGCTTTATTGAAATCATCCACAAAGTCCAGCATCTGCTTGTAACGCCATTCCACAAACTTCAACCATGTTTCGTTATTCCAGTCCGGCTGTAAGGGTGGAGGAGGCAAAATCAGGCCAGTATCATTATAAAAGTCATTTCTGCTCGCTTCATCCATTGTAGGCCATTGATTCTGCCAGTTATCACCGAAATCAAAACATAGATGGGGAACATCAAACCATACGGCATCGGCTCCCGCCTTCGCTATTTCTCTGGCTTCCCCCATGATTATATTCCGATATTCTCTGTTGCTGGGGCTGAGCCATACGTCCTCATCTCTTTCGCCAACCCAGAAGGGCATTCCGGGCATGGAGCCATAGAAAACCGCTTTTCTACCGTCAATGCCCACCTGAAGCCAGTCAGGATGGTCTGTGTAGGTGCTATCCTTTCCGTCATCATCCTTGCCATCCATGTTCATGTCGCTATCTGGCGTACCCATTTCCATAGGGGCAAAATAAACCATGTATTTTACACCCGGATAGTGGGAGTGGATATATTCTGCACGCTGCCTGAATTCTTCAAGGGATTCATTAAAGTGCAGGATGCGCCCCTGGTATGTATCGCTGAAGTTTGCCCAGTCGAGGATGACATTCACTCCATTGTTCACCGCCCTTTCAACCCCCTCCTCCCATGAGAGATTGTAGCCGTAGGGAGTGGAGATGCGGGCATGAAGAAGCCAGTCATCATCGGCGTTTTGCCCATCCATCGGGATTATATAACCACTAAGAACAAGCAATATTGCAATCATCACCGCCTTCATTGAATGTATAATTTACCCATCTTAATAAAACTTTTCAGAGAATCTGATTCGCTCTCAATCAGAGTTAATTTTTCTGAGGAGATTTTCCAACATTTCCCCTCTTTTTCCATATAATCTTTTATGCTCCTTCTTCATGCCCTTCACCTTTTCAAAAAGCAGAGGGGCAACTATTGTTACATCGCCATAGACGGTGACATGTGTTTTTGATTTCGCATCCATTTTTTTCCATGATATTGCCTCACTTGCCGTTGCCCCCGAAAGTCCGCCCCAATGGGGTGCATCTGACGTAATCTGGATAAAATAATCATGACCCTTTTCAGGGAGTGTTAGAATTTGACTGAGCATGGGCTGGGTCTGCATGAAAAAGTTTTTGGGCGCCCCTCCTCCAAGAATTATAGCGCCACTTTTCTCGCTGGAATATATTATGGCCGCTGTTTCCAGAACATCCTTTTCCACATCTGTGGATATATTTTTTCCCTTTGCTTTAAGATACGCAATATTCATCCCTATGGAGGAGTCACCTGGGGAAGGGGAGTAGATGGGCACATCATACTTGGCGGCGGTGGCGAGTATAGAATGCTCTGGCCTTGAGGCGTTTTCCAGCAATCTTTTTCCGAGGTGATGGTGTATTTCAGCTGTGGAGAGGACTCCTTCAATATCCATGTTCTCTTGGATATATCTGTCTGTTTCAAGAAGTGTGTCCATCGGGAGAAAAACATCATATATTCTAACAATATCCTCCTTCGCCAGTTCAACATCATCAACTGCAAAATGGCCGCGGTAGAGAGGAAGGTCAAGGGCAAAATGAATGTCATGATACATATTTGCCCCCGTGGTTATAATAAAATCTGTCAGTCCGCGCTCAATCATCTCTATTATCCCCCCTCCCATGCCGGCTGGTGTAAGAGCCCCAGCCATGGTGAGACATATGGTGGCATTTTCCTCAATCATTTTCCTGTATATACTGCATGCTTCGTTTAACCTCGCTGAATTGAAGGCCATGCCATAGGGACTGGAATGGGGATATATCCTTTCCATTTTAATCAATTATGAAGACGGCTGCGGCCACAACGGTTGTCCATATATCCGGCTTTCCCCTTGCTGTCTGGGTGACACTGCTTGTCTTAACAATTTTTCCACTCATGCGAAAAACCTGCTTTTTTTCATCCCATGCCTTATCGGCATCAAATTCTATGCCCAGCGTTGTGGCAAGCATTGTCGCTGCCAGGTCTTCAGCATAATCCCCTGCCTTCTTTGCCGTTTCTCCGTAACTATGGTATTCCGAGAGGTAGCCATAAAAACTCCTATCTTTGGGCAGGGCAATTCCTATGGATGCTGCTATGAGACGATTTGCCTCATTGGTGGAATTCTGACTCATGACAACAAAGGTTATCTGCCCCGGTTTTAGCATTTTTTTTCCTTCTTCGGCTGATATAATTTTGCAGTTGGGCGGGATTATGCTGGATACGCTCACAAGGTTGCAATGCTGTATGCCCGCGTTTCTTAAAGCAAGTTCAAAGGATTGCAGTTTATCCTTGTGTCTGCCGACTCCTTTCGTAAGAAAAACCTTGTTGGGGATGAATGTCATGGGGATAAAATTGGAAAGAAGTATAAAATTTTATGTGTTTTTGGGGGACCATCGAAAAGTTCCATGGAATTACCGATAAGAATTAACAGATAGCAAAGATATAATGTAAGATGTAAATTGTGCAATATAAAACTCTACTATTTTATTCTCTTATGAATGTTATATCATGAAATCATGCCGTCCTCTTTAATTTTACATAAATTATGAAGAAAAGGAGAGGCAAGACACTCCGATTTACAAAATATGCTTTTCTTAGAAATGTAAGGGAATGTTTCCATGGGAAGAGTATGGGATGTTCACTTTTGAATTCCTTTCACAACTTCCACTATAAAAAGAGATAATACTATGAGGAATAAAAATACAAGAGCTGAACTTGAAAAAAGCACTTCATAAGCTCTGCTGGTTGGTATCTGCAGTGAGTATGGCGGGGTGGAAAGATGTATGGTGGTGGAGTATGTGCTCATGATTGTTCCTGCCACCGCCGGTCCCCACGTTGCACCAAAATTTCTGAATAAACTGTTGGCTCCGGTTGCAATACCCATAACCTCCCGTTTGACACTGAATATGAGGATGTTGATGAGAGAGACATTCATAAGTATTATTCCGGTGGTCAGCACTATGGTCATACCAATAAAGACCCATATATTGACGGTAGTGGCATATTTTGCAAGAAGTAACAAGCCAGCAAATGCAACTGCCGAACCCAAAATGGCAAAGAATTTTGCCCCTATTTTTACCATCAATTTTCCTGCAACAGGAGCAACAATGAGCATTACAATTGCATTTGGTGTCATCAGCAAACCCGTATCGAGTATGCTTTTACCAAATCCATATGGGGAGGGCATCTGAAAAATGTATGTATTGGCTTGACTCATCATCTGTATGCCAAAGCCTGCCATCATTATACCGACATTTGCAATCATTGGATTTATGGAGGAAATGATGTTTATTGGAATCAGAGGATTTTTGATGCGCTTTTCCCAAAGGATAAGGATAACAAAAGCCATGATAGACATTGCAAATAGAGCAATGGTCTGGCTATTCTCCCATCCTATGGCGGGTGCCCTTGTGACAGCCACAAGAGAAGGCACAACAAACAGTGTGAGTAAAAAAGCACCAGCAAAATCGAATTTGCTCGGAGTGATATATCTGCTTTCCCTCAAAACAGCCCATGAAGCAATGAACATAAACATCACGAAAGGCACAACGCTATGATATGTCCATCGCCATCCATAATGCTGGGATATGAAGGCGCCTGAAGGCAGGGCAACAACCATCCCCACAGCAAACATGGAACTTATCAAGCCCTGCACCTGCGGAACCATCTCGGGGGGAAATTCCTCTCTCACAAGACTGAAGCCCAGCGGGAATATTGCCATCCCTATGCCCTGAAGTCCTCGAGAAAAAAGTAGCCATTCGAAAGTCGGGGAAAAGCCGTTGAGGGTGACACCAACAGCATAAAAAATTAATGAAATGAGAAACATCTTTCGCTTCCCATACATATCCCCGAGTTTTCCCATGACGGCTACGCTCACGGTTCCCACCAGGAGATATATAGATAAAATCCAGCTTGCATCAGATGGATTTATACCAAAATCCTTCTGTATGGTTGGTAGAGACGGGATAAGCACCGCTTCAGTATACATAATCAGGAGAGGAAGTAATACCAGTATTGCCGCAGCCTTTTTTGCATATCTTAAATCATAACCCTCCATGCTATCATCTCAAAGCTGGAAATGCATTCCATTAAGCAGTCATCTTTTTAAATATTTTCTAAAACTCTAATTTGAACAATTTTCAACATGGATCTGATTGATTACACTGGCTTTGCCCTATACTGGCTATTATTCCTCTTATGGTTTGTTACTTCAATAAAAAACTCTCTCGCATATTCTGAACAGTGGTGATAGAAATGTTGGGTGAATATTCCTGCTATGAATGGCAGGAATTTTTATGAGTAGCGCCTTGATGAAATGGAGTTAATATGGGATATTTAATGTTTCAAAAATTTTTGAAATAGAAAATTTTATATACTCCTTTTCTATAACGTTTCAAAAAAATTTGAAAAACTTCAGGGTGGTTAAATGATGGCAAAGAAATGGATTAAAATTGTTGTGCCGACTGCATTGCTTATCCTTGGCTTGGCTACGATAGTATATCCAAAAATTACTGGAGAGCCCTTAACGCCTGTATATAAATACCACGAGTTAAAGGAATATCCTGTATGGGAGATTCCAATAGTTTATATCTTTAGCTATGCAAGTAGGGCGTGGGGGCCACTGCTTTTTGCCTTCATGCTTGGTGGTTTCTTCTCCACTTTCATTTCAAAAGAAAAAATGATGGCTTATTTCTCCAGCAAAAGCAAAAGAAATTATTTTATTGCAGCTGGTTTGGCTCCAGTCTTTACAGTTTGCTCGTGCGCAATGATTCCAATCTTTGCAGGCATAATGATGGCTGGCGCAGGGATAGGGCCGGCGATAACATTCCTATTAATGGCTCCCGCCGCTAACATAATGGCGATCATATTTACTTCTGAAATAATCTCGTGGAAACTGGCGTTGGCAAGAATAGTTTTCTCTTTTATAGGGGCAATAATAATTGGAATGATTGTGGCAAAAACATCATGGGGTAAGAAGATAGAGGAAAAATATATGGAGATGGCTGGGAAAAGAGGGGCAAAGATACAGGAGATGAGAATAGAAGATAAATTCTGGGAAACAATGCATGTTGCTGGAGATTTGGCGAGAAGGGTTGTTCCTTATTTGGCTTTAGGATTAGTTTTTGTTTCATTCATTGAAGCATATATGCCAAGAGAAATTGTGGCAAAATGGCTTACTGGTGTTCATGGGGTAATTTTAGGAGGAGCGATAGGCGTGCCTACTTACACTCCCACTCTGGTTGAGGTATTCTTTACCAAAGCATTGATAAACCTTGGAATGTCTCCTAGTGCTGCTTTAGCATTTTTAATCGGAGCACCAATGGCTTCTATACCTTCCATGCTCGGTGTTTCTAGAGTGGTGGGATGGAAAGTTGTTTTAACCTACGCTGCTCTAGCAATAGTAGTTGCAATTATATCTGGCTTAATATATCTTGGTTTGGGTGTTGGGCTATGAAACTTGAAATACCCAAAGAATTGAAAAAGGAGGCGGAGAAAAAGGGAGGGTGGGAAAAATTAAAGGAAAGTTTGCCTGAAGAAGATATAAAGACGATTGCAAAGATTATGAAGGCATTGGCGGATGAAAAGAGATTGAGCATACTTTATGCCTTGTATGAGCAAAGGATGTGTGTTTGCATGATTGTTGATTTGATTAAATGCCCATATTCAAAATGCTCATATCATATTGCAAGGTTGAAAGATGCTGGCTTGATAAAAGCTGTAAAAAGAGGAAATTACATCATTTATTCATTAACTAAATTTGGAAGGAGCATTGTCAGGCATTTTAATAAATATAAGCCTGAGGAGGTGATAAAGTGAAAATAGAGGTATTGGGAACAGGTTGCCCAAAATGTAAGAAAACATATGAAAATGCTGAAAAGGCGATAAAAGAGCTTGGTATAGAGGCAGAGCTTGTTAAGGTATATGATAGCATAGAGATTGCTAAAAGAGGCGTATTGGAAACGCCTGCTTTGGCTATAGATGGCGAGATAAAGGTTGCTGGCAGAGTGCCAAGTAAAGAAGAGATAAAAGAAATGTTGAAGAATGAGTGAAAAGCAGTTCGGCGAGTGGTTTGGCGTGCCGAGGAAAGAGATACCATGGTATCCGAAGATAGATCCTGCAACATGCATTGGCTGTGGTCTATGTGCAGTGATATGCGGAAGAGGAGTGTATTCCTATGATCTGGTGGATAAAAAGCCTGTGGTTGTAAAGCCTTATAACTGCCTTGTCGGCTGTCAAACCTGCGCCAATTTATGTCCAGTTGGAGCAATAGAATTTCCTGACCCGCAAATGGTTAGAGACGAGGCAAGGAAACATAAAATATTCACGAAAGTCAAGAAATTGCTCAATGAAAAATTTGCTCATCAACTGATAGAGACAGCAAAAAGTTACAGCGAGGAAATATCCTCTCAGGAAAAGAAAATGAAAGAGATGGATAGTAAAAACAAATAAAAGTGTGAAATGGGCAATTTAATTCAAAAACTGGCAAAAAATTTGCAGAAATATCTTCTGATCTACTCATTAATCGCCATCTTTTCAGGGCTTGTGTTGGGAATAAATTTCAGAGTGCAGAATAAATCTCTTATGAGCGATATTGCCACAGCACTTGTATTTCTCATGATATACCCCATGATGATAAATCTGAATATAAGCAGATTTCCATTATTTTTGAAAAAACCAAAAGCCATACTCCTGAGCCTGATTTACAACTTTGTTATAACTCCTTTGATAAGCATACTGATGATACACTTTTTTATTAATGACCCTAATCTGGCAGTAGGCTTTCTTTTGGTAATGCTTATCCCTGGCTCTTCCATGAGCATAGGCTATACGGGGCTGGCAGGCGGCAGCCTGGAGGTGGCGACGATAGCGCTTGGTATAAATTTCATACTGATTCCTGTCCTCCTTCCAATTTTCATGCACATAATGAGCTCATCATATCATGTCGCAATTCCAATATGGGTACTGATCAAAACCATTCTTCTTGTTCTTATATTGCCCATGATACTGGGGGATTTAACAAGGCGGGCGATATTGAAAAGAAGCGGTGAAAAAAAATTCATAGAAATAAAGCCATTCCTATCAACAATAACAATGGTATCCATGCTTCTCATAGTGGCTCTCATCTTTTTCATGAAGGCGGATTTACTTATAAAGAAATGGCAGATTCTGATTCTTCTTTCTCTGGTAACTTTGATATATATTCTGGTAATGCTTGCCATCATAACATGGATAGATAAAAGGGCGGGACTTTCATACAAGGAGCATATGGGGATTGCATTTCTCAGCACTGGTAAAAATAATGGTACAGCCATTGCAATAGCCATGCTCGCTTTCAATCCCATGGTAGCTATACCTGCCGCCACACTGCCCTTATTTCAGATAATTTTTCTGATAATGTATCTTCACTTTTCAGAAAAGATAAAGAATTATTTTGGAGAAAAGAAGGGCTAAAAATGTTTAGGAAAATATTGTATCCAACAGATTTTTCTGCTGCTGCGGAAAGGCTTTAGAGTATGTGAAAAAGCTGAAAGAAGCGGGAACGAAAGAAGTTGTTCTTCTGCACATTATAGACGGCAATGAACTGGAGGCAATGGTTGAGACATGTATGTGGAAGAATGAAGACGTGGGAAAATGCGAAAAAGAAATAGAAAGGAGGATGAAACAGAAAGCAAGAGAGAAGATGAAGAAAATAAAAGAAGAGTTGGAGAAAGAGGGTATAAAAAACAAAAGTTTCAGTGAGGATAGGCAAACCCATTTGTCGAGATAATAAACGTAGCTAAAAAGGAAAAAGTCTCCCTTATTGTAATGGGCTCCCATGGAAGAAGCGTGGTTGAAGAAATGCTCCTAGGAAGTGTTGCAGAAAGCGTAATACATCATGCATCAGTGCCGGTAATGATAATAAAAAGGTGAAAAAATGATTGAAGAAAGGATTCTTGAAAGAGGAATGAGTGAACAAAAAATCCTCAATCAGCAAGAATACTGCAAGTGAGGGAAAAAGCAAAAATTCTAAGGGAAAAATTGGAATGCACACGTTTCCCGTCGGCGTCAAATTCATTTTACAGAGGAACGTTGCAATCATCGATGAAGTGGCAAAAATTGAGGGTATAAAAGACTAAATAGATACAGATATTGCCAGGCAGTCATGGAAGCCAGACATGGTAAACATGTATTTCTCGATAAGGAAGGTATTGCATGTCCTGCCGCAGCTGCCGCTTTCGGCTTCAAACCACTTCCAGAGGGATTGAAGAGTGGAAAAGGGCTGGTCGGTTTTGGTATAACCA
>JAGGZK010000068.1 GCA_021162065.1 Thermoplasmata archaeon | reverse complement strand
TCCGAGTAGTCCACAATCTTGAAATTATATCTGTAATTCATGCAACTCTTGTAATTCCAGGAGAGCCAGTAGAGGAGCTGCCATGGGAATACCTTGAGGTGAGGCAATCCAAGCTGATGCCCCAATTCATGCATGTAAGAGCCGCCGTGCCCTATTATCATTCCCTCCTCCCAGGGCCTCCATCTCTGGATGTAGGCGCTGCAGACGGCAAAGGCATCGCGCCTGAAATTGAATCCTCCCACACCCCTTCCAAAGTCCCTGAGGGTGTGGATTATGAGGGCATAGTGGAACACCCCTTTCCTCGGGTTGTTCTCATCGCCGTGAAGAAAGTATTTCTCATATAACTCATGAAGGTTATCCCAGTGAAGGGATTCATAGGGTATTTCCTCGCTTCCCCCCATCTGGCCCGTGTCTATCAAAAGCATTATGTTGTGTTTTGTGAAGGCGGAATACTGCATCTGTATCGCCTCCTCCGGCATTATGGGCTTTATGCCGTTGTGCTCCGCCATGTAGTCATTCTCGATGTATATGTCCTGGCGGAATGGGTCGGCGAACCAGTCAGCCATCATGTACTCCTCGTCGTTCTGCAATCCATCCTTGTCCACGTCCAGTTTGGAATGCTCCTCATAGGAGAAAGGGTTGTACCCCCATTTCCATTCCCACTCTATCGGCACACCATCTCCGTCCATATCTTCCCCTCTGTTATCCTTTTCCGGATCTGTATGATATACATTTGTTTCAACCCAGTAGGGTATGCCATCCCCGTCAAAATCATTTTCCGTAATGTCAAACCATATCTCGCAGTCATCCTCGCCGTATTTTCCATCCTCCGTGCCCGAAGCATGTCCGTAGCCGTTTTTGTCGCCCCTCCAGTCATCACCATGCCATGTGCCGTTGAGAAGGTCATATATCACAATAACGTCATTGCTTTCATTCCCTATGTCGCCATGGACGCCATTTTTTGTCACCTCGATTTTTATTTCCACCTCCTTTTTATCATCTGGAACATCGAAGGTTGCGGTTCCCACATTCATCACATCAAAGCCCGTGACGACGTTGCTTTTCCATTCCTCTCCATTTACCATGACTTTCACCACAAAGGAAGGAGGCTCTCCTATGGTTATGTTTATGGTTCTCACCCTCTTTATCTCCACATTTATGGAGAGGTCCACGGTGGGATCAACATCTGAGGCATCGAGGGGAGCATGGGTGAATACTCCTATCTCATGGGAAAATCCGTTCAGAGAAGCGCCCAGCAGAATTAAAATGAGCATGAACACCATCGCATTCTTCATAATTCTGAAAAATCAGGGTTTATATAATATTTTGCTCCGCCCTTCCATCCATTTTAATTTATGACTGGCTTATTGATGAATTACCTGTAAAGTTCGGCCAGTTTCAGAATCCTTCTCGCCCTCCTTTCCATGCTCTCATCTATGGGTTTGCCGTTGATGTATGGCATTCCCTCCTTCCCCGCCGCCTCCACGGCATGCAATATTTTCCTCGCCCTCTCTATCTCCTTCTCGTGAGGTGCGAAATTTTTGTGCACCACCCTCATCTGCCTCGCATTCACAACAAACTTTCCATCATAACCGAGCTCCACCATCTCCCTGACATCCTCGGAAAACTCTCTCCTTTCATTTTCATCCGTGAACGCCCCATCTATTGCCTGCACGCCCGCATTTCTGGCAGCAATCAGCACAGCGCTTCTGGGAAACAGAAGAGCCTCCCTTCTCCTTTTTCCTCCTGTAAGGCTTAGAAAATGCTCCCCTTCAAAGGCTACTGCAACCACCTTTTTGCTTGCTGCCGCTATTTCATAAATATTCGCCACCCCTCCTGGCGTCTCTATCACAGGCATTAGATGCGAGTCAAGGTTCGCCTCCTCCATTATTCTCTCCACCACCTCTATGTCCTCGGCACTTTCAACCCCGGGTATGCATATTCCGTGGGGATTGCCGTAGGCAATAACTGTTATATCCTCCCGTGCCGTCTCCCTGTTTATCCTCACCCACAGCTCAGCATTTCCAAAATCCAGATTCTGCAACGCACTTTTCACCATGTGCCGCGCCTCATGCCTCCTCCTCTCGCCCTGACACTGCAAATCAAACATCACGCAGTCCGCCCCCGCCCCCACAAGCTTCTTCATCTCCTGCGGCATGTTGCCCGGCAGAATCATTATGCTTCTCCTTGTCCTGTCCACGGAGGTGATTCCCCTTCTTGCTTTCCTTGCTTCCACCTCTTCCCTGAGGGCCATTGCCATGGCGGCGTCGAGCCGCCCCATGATGACAAAATCATCGGCATTGCGACACTCCGCCTCCACATCCGCCTCCACATCGAGTTCTTCCATTCTTTGCCTTATTATCTCCTCTATATGCTTCCTGTTTTTGGCCCCCACAACATTTATTTTTCCCTCTCCAGCCCTCACCCTTATCAGGCAATCGCCATTTTTTATTTCCCCTGCCTCTCCTGCCTCCATTACCTTCATCTAATTCACCTCCAGGAACTTCTGAAGTTCCTCCTTCAATATTCTGCTCACCATGCCTCCATCTGCCTTTCCTCTCAGAGATTTCATGGCGACACCCATCAGGGGAGAGAGGGCGTTCATTTTCCTCTCCATGATAAATTCCCTCCTATCCTCTATTATCTTCCTCACCTCCTTTCTCACCTCCTCTTCATCCATGGCCCTCACACCGCACTTTTTCATGGCCTCCTCAAGAGTGGCAGATGGATTTTTTGCCATGTGATGCATCAATTTTTCCACCGCCTCCTTGGCAAAGTAATTCCTGCTCAATCCATGCAATATTTCATCTATTTTTTCCATGCCCACCTCTCCATATCCTTCCCTTCTTATCTCCGGCAGTATATGCAGCAGAATCCTCGCCACAACCTTTGAATGGCCGGCGTATTTGGATGCGAGCATCTCAAATTCATCATCTCTGCCAGAATAGACAATCTGTTTTGCATCCTCCCTGCTTATCCTGTATTGGGAAGCTATCCTCGCCATCTTCTCCTCCGGATGCTCCGGGAGCATTTTCATGAGTTTTTTCAACTCTCTCTCCCTTATCCTTATGGGTGGAACATCGGTTTCGGGATACATTCTGGCTGCTCCGGGCATGGGTCGCATATATTCCGTAAACCCATCCTGAAGGGCCCTTCTCACCTCCCTTGGCACTCCATTAACCGCCTGCATCGCCCTTTCCTTGACGGCCAGAAGGCATTTCCTTGCAATTTCCTTCGATGAAGCGGATATGACAAAGGCATCTTCCATGCCGCATTTCAACATTTTTCTTACCTTCCCCACTTCCTCATTGCTTATGCCATAGGCGGGAAGTTCGTCGGAATGCATTATTCCTCCGCCCATTTTTTTCGCATGCATGGCAAACTCCCTGCCAAGACGATGCTCCTTATATTTAACGCCCCCTATTAATCCCGCGAATCCCGGGAGCTTTATACCCATGACGGTGCCGCCCTTCTCAATCACCTTTTTTATGAATCTGCACTCGGTATTTTTAAAGACATCACCCACATCCATGACTTTGGCCTTTTTTATTTCCTCCTCCTTGCCTTTTAACCTCTCCGCCACCTCTATCAATTCCAGCTGTCTCTTCACCTCGTTTTCAAGAATGAGAGGAATATCGTTAAGTTCCTGAACCCCCTTTATCTCCACCCTGTTGCCCCTCCTTATGGAAACATTCACATCCTGCCTTATGGTGCCAATACCCCTTTTCACCCTCTTGGTGGCCCTCAGCAGCAACCCTATTTTTTCCGCAATCTCCCTTGCATGCTTAGGGGATTTTATTTCAGGAGCAGTGGCTATCTCCACGAGGGGGATTCCGAGCCGGTCCAGGGCGTATTTCACCACATTTTTTTCCTCTCCCACCTTCCTTGCCGCATCCTCCTCAAGGCATATGCTTTCTATGGGAATTCCATCCACTTCTCCATTCATGGCGATGAGGGCCGTTCTCTGAAAGCCCGTGGTGTTGGAGCCATCTATGACTATCTTCCTCATGAAGTGTATTTCATCCATTATTTCCGCATTCATCATCAGGGCAACAATAAGAGCCGTTTCCAGGGCCTCCCTGTTTACCTCATGGGGCGGCTCCTCGTCGGCCTCCACCAAGCAGGAGGAGGAAGAGGCGAGATAGATGAATTTTCTGCCCCTCTTTGCCTCTTCCCTTGCCGCTCTATCCACCTCTCCCATTTCGGAGGCGGTGGGTCGCAGTGTCCTTTCAAAGGTTGCGGTGCATTCATCCGTCAATACGGAGGGGCAGGAGCAGAAGAGTTTGCTGGTGTCAAGTTGCTGATGGATTTCAAGGCCTGCCCTGAAGCCAAGTTTTTCGTAGTCAATACCCATTAAAACCACAATATGCTTCTTTATATAAAGAATGCTCTTTTGGATTCGATGCCATGACTCAACAGATTGGGAATGGATGAAAAATGCCCCTTTTTTATGATAAACTTTATATGCACAAATGGATATTGGATGGGGAATAAGATGAATGAGGATGAAATCAGAAGAGAAAAAATAAGAAACCTGCTCACTCCGGATGTGGTGGTATGCAATGACTGCAGAGTAAAATACAAGGAGGAGACATCGTGCAGCATATGCGGTGTGAACATGCTTGACCCTAGTTATAAAGGAATGGTGTATGAGTGTCCAGTGTGTGGGAGATTGTATTGTGAAAGTTGCTGGAATAAAATGGAAGAAGGGCATATGGAAACGCACAAGGAAGAATCCAAAAAAATATTCCACTAATTTTTTTGAAAAATGAGCAGCGAATATGGTGTAGATAAGATTAAAGTACTGGAGGGCCTGGAGGCAGTTCGTAAAAGGCCTGCCATGTACATTGGCTCCACCGATGAGCGCGGGCTCCATCACTTGGTGGAGGAGGTTGTTGACAACTCTGTTGACGAGGCTCTGGCGGGTTACTGCACGAAAATAGATGTTATTCTTAACGAAGACGGGAGCATAACTGTAATAGACAACGGCAGGGGCATACCCGTGGAGATACATGAAGAATACGGCATTTCCGGACTGGAGATGGTCATGACAAAACTCCATGCAGGAGGAAAATTTGAGAGCGGCGCCTACAAGGTGGCGGGGGGCCTGCATGGAGTAGGCGTTTCTGTCGTCAATGCCCTTTCCAGATGGCTTGTGGCAGAGGTAAGGAGAGGAGGAAAGATATACAGGCAGAAGTATGAGAGGGGAAAGCCTGTAACATCCGTCGAGGTGGTTGGAGATGCAAAGGATACAGGAACCACGGTAACCTTCATGCCAGATGAGGAAATCTTCGGGGGCAAAACCTTCGATTACAGCATTTTAAGAAAAAGGTTGCAGGAAATCGCCTTTCTCAATAAAGGATTGATGGTAAGGCTGGTGGATAAAAAAAGTGGGAGGGAGGATATTTTCCATTACGAAGGGGGCATAATGGAGTTTGTGAGGTACATAAACAAGAACAGGACCCCCCTTCACGATGTTATATATCTCTCCGGCGAGAGGGATGGCGTGCAGGTGGAGGTGGCAATTCAATACACCGATGGATACACAGAAAATATATTCACATTTGTAAACAACATAAATACCAGAGAGGGAGGCACCCATCTCTCTGGATTTAAATCTGCTCTCACAAGAGTGCTGAATGAATACGGCAGGAAGAACATTTTCAAGGAGAATGAATCGCTGAGCGGGGAGGATGTCAGGGAGGGCATCACCGCCATCATATCCTGCAAGGTGCCAAATCCCCAGTTCGAGGGCCAGACAAAGATGAAACTGGGCAACTCTGAGGTGAAGGGGATAGTGGAGACTTTAGTTTATGATCGCCTTTCCATCTATCTCGAGGAGCATCCCCAGGTGGCAAAGACCATAATAGACAAGGCCATGCAGGCGGCAAAGGCAAGGGAGGCGGCAAGGAAGGCAAGGGAACTGGTGAGAAAGAAGAGTTATCTTGAATCTGCTGCCCTGCCAGGGAAACTGGCGGACTGCACCTCCAGCAATCCTGCTGAGTGTGAACTTTTCATAGTGGAGGGCGACTCCGCCGGCGGCTCCGCCAAGCAGGGAAGGAACAGGGAGACGCAGGCGATTCTGCCCTTAAAGGGGAAAATACTGAATGTGGAGAAGGCGAGCTTCGACAAGATTCTTGAGAATGACGAGATAAAGGCGATAATCGCCTCCATAGGTACAGGCATAGGGGACGAGTTTGACATAAGGAAGGCCAACTATCACAAGATAATAATAATGACCGATGCCGATGTTGATGGGGCGCACATAAGGACATTGCTACTCACCTTTTTCTTTAGATACATGAGGCCCCTCATCCAGAACGGTTACGTTTACATAGCCCAGCCACCCCTATACAGGATAAAGAAGGGGAAGAGGGAATATTACGCCTACAGCGATGAGGAAATGAGGAGGATTGCCGAGGATGGCGCAACCATACAGCGATACAAGGGCCTGGGAGAGATGAACCCGGAGCAGCTATGGGAAACCACCATGAATCCGGAGAGGAGGATACTCAAGAGAGTGGAAATCGAGGATGCGATAGAGGCGGATAAGCTCTTCACCATCCTCATGGGCAAGAATGTGGAGGAGAGGAGAGAATTTATAAGAAAGCATGCAAAGGAGGTTGTGAACCTTGATATCTGAGAATGTGATTCCCCAGTACATAGAGGAGGAGATGAAAACCTCCTATCTGGATTATTCCATGAGCGTAATTGTTGGCAGAGCCCTGCCAGATGTTAGAGATGGACTCAAGCCGGTGCACCGCCGCATCCTCTACGCCATGAAGGAGATGGGGTTGCATTACAACAAACCCCACAGAAAATCGGCGAGAGTGGTGGGAGAGGTGCTGGGTAAATTCCATCCCCACGGAGATGCTGCCATTTACGATGCTCTTGTAAGAATGGCCCAGTCCTTCTCCATGAGATATCCTCTCATAGATGGCCAGGGAAACTTTGGAAGCGTGGACGGCGACGCTCCTGCGGCCATGAGATATACCGAGGCGAGGTTGAGCAAGATAAGCGAGGAATTGCTGAAGGACATTGATAAAGAAACGGTGGACTGGAGAGATAATTTCGATGGCACTCTTAAAGAGCCCGTCGTTCTTCCCGCCCTTCTGCCCAATCTACTTCTAAACGGCTCCACGGGCATAGCAGTGGGGATGGCAACGGAGATTCCGCCCCATAATCTCACCGAGGTGGTGGATGCAATCATAGCCACCATAGAGAACCCCGACATAACCGTGGAGGAAATCATGCAGCATATAAAGGGGCCTGATTTTCCCACAGGAGGCATAGTATCGGGCAAGTGGGAGATATTGAGGGCATATAAAACAGGGAAGGGGAGGATAAAGATAAGGGCAAAGACACATTTCGAAGGAAACAAGATTGTGGTCACGGAACTTCCCTACCAGGTGAATAAGGCGGATCTTATAAAGCACATAGCAGAGCTGGTGAGGAAGGAGGTTTTGAAGGGCATTTCCGATTTGAGGGATGAATCCGACAGAAAAGGGATGAGGATAGTCATTCAGGTGAAGAAAGATGCCTATCCTGAAATAGTGCAGAACCAGTTATTCAAGCACACCAACATGGAGCGCACCTACGGGATAAACTGCATTGCCCTGGTGGATGGCGTTCCAAAACTTCTCAACATAAAGGAGATAATCCTGGAATACATCCGCCACAGGCGGGAAATAATAAAGAGAAGGAGCGAGTTTCTGCTAAGAAAGGCGGAAGAGAGAAAGCACATTCTGGATGGTTTCATAAAGGCACTGGACAACATAGACGAGGTTATAGACATCATAAGGAAATCGAGGGATGCCAAGCAGGCGGGGAATAACCTCATCACAAAATTTGGCTTTTCCGAAAAGCAGGCAAAGGAAATTCTGGCCATGCGCCTGCAGTCCCTCACCTCTCTGGAATATGAGCAGTTAAAGAAGGAAAGGGAGGAGAAGGAGAGGGAGATAGAGGAATTGAAGGGGATTCTTGCCAGCAGGGAAAAGATGGACGAGATAATAAAGAATGAACTTCTTTACCTCAGGGAAACATATGGCGACGAGAGAAGGACGGAGATAGTGGAAGGGGAGATGAGCATAGACATAGAAGATTTAATTCAGGAGGAGGATATGGTAATAATCCTCACCTCAGGCGGATACATAAAGAGGGTTTCACTGGACGAGTACAGAAGCCAGAGGAGAGGGGGCAAGGGCCTCATAGGAATGAAAACCAAGGAAGAGGACACCATATACAAAATAGTTAAGGCATCAACCCATGACTATCTTCTCTTCTTTTCCTCCGATGGAAGGGTTTTCGCCAAGAAGGCCTATGAAATCCCTCATGGAAGCAGGCATTCAAAGGGGAGGGCTTTGGTGAATCTGTTGCCAACCAATGAGATTGTAGAGGTGCTTCCTGTAAAGGAATTCAGCGATGTCAACCTGATTTTCGCCACCAGAAGGGGAGTGATGAAGAAGATGTCCCTCAATCTGCTGAAAAATGTTCGCTCCAACGGCATAAGGGCAACCCTTCTGAGGGAGGGGGACAGCATAGTGGGTGTGAAAAAAGTTTTCCCGGAGGATAAAATAGTGCTCTCCACCAGGAATGGATATGCATGCATGTTTTATGAAAGGGAACTTAGAAACATGGGCAGAAACGCCATGGGTGTTAGAGGTATAAGAGTGGGAAAGGATGACGAGGTTGTTTCCGTGGAGGCGGCAAAGAAGGGAGATTTGCTCACAGTAACAGAGAATGGCTACGGCAAGAGAACAAGTATAGGCGAGTACAGGATAACAAAGAGAGGAGCGAGGGGAGTGATAACCATAAAGACCAATGAGAGGAACGGAAAGGTGGTGGATGTGATAGCCGTCAGAGAGGAAAATGAGATACTCATCTCCAGCATGGAGGGGATGATGGTTAGGATAAGGGCGGCTGACATAAGAAGACAGGGAAGAAACACCATGGGCGTTCGCCTTATGAGATTGAATAAGGGCGACAAAGTGGTGAGCGTGACAAAGGTTTAGCAGCAATTCACTCCATTACCTTTATATAATAAATCCTCATCTACTTGCATGGCTCGAAAGCCGGCAAGGATGTATAGGGACATCAGAGGCAGAGTTACCACCAGGAAGGAGTACATAGGTGGAGTTCCAAATCCCAGAATCAGCCAGTTCGACTTGGGGAATCTCACGGCGGAATTTCCTATAGAGGTATCCCTCATAGCAAAGGAGAAATGCAACATCCTTCACCGCGCCCTGGAGGCGGTGCGTATAGCAGTGAACCGTCACATAATGAAGACGGCCGGCAAGGCAAACTACAGGATGAAGGTGCGCATTTATCCCCACGTGGTGGTGAGGGAGAACAAGCAGGCCACAGGAGCGGGAGCGGACAGAGTTTCCCAGGGAATGAGAAAGGCATATGGAAAGCCAGTGGGAACGGCGGCTCAGGTGAAGGAAGGGCAGAAGATAATATCCATCTGGACGACTCCTGAGAACGTGGAAAATGCCAAGAATGCTCTCAAGAGGGCCATACCGAAACTTCCAACACCGTGCAGAATAGAAGTGGAAAAATTATAGGGGCACAGGAAAAAGCATAACATTTTTTATACCATTTCCAATTACCATTTGTGCCACAGAAAAACTTCATGGACAAACTCCTTAACGACATTGACAGGATGATGAGACATCTTGAGATAATGGAGATAATAGAGAAGGAGGGCCCCATAGGAATAATAAAACTTTCGGAGAAAACAAAACTCCCGCCCCATAAGGTGAGATACTCCCTCAGAGTGCTGGAGAACAACAATCTGGTAAGGCCCTCAGCCAACGGCGCCGTGGTAACGGAGAATGCAAAGGATTTCATGAAGGAACTTCATACAAGGATAGAGGAGTTGAGGAGAAAGATTAACACCATAGCAGACAATTTCCTGCCGCGGTAGCTCAGTTTGGGAGAGCGTGCGGCTGAAGACCGCAAGGTCGAGGGTTCGATCCCCTCCCGCGGCATTTTTATGAAAGAAGAGAATATTCTGAAAAAACTCTCCTCTGCGGATTCCTTCACCATAATGAACGGGATATGCGGCCTTCTCTCCATATTTTTTATTCTGGAGGGAGAGAGGCATCTCTCCATGTTCTTCATCCTTCTCGCCGTTCTGGCGGATGGGATGGATGGGGTGGTTGCCAGAAGATATGGCGGATATCTGGGAAGATACATGGACGAGTTCTCCGACATAGTTTCATTTCTTGTGGCCCCCATAATATTTTCGTGGAATGTTTATGAATTGGATATATATCCTGCAATTCTGGCAGCATCTTCCTTCATGCTTGTTACAGGAATGCTTCATCTGATAGCATATCATGTGGGGAGGAAGGACGTGTTTACGGGCATCCCCACGCCGGCGGTTGCCATAATCATCGTTTCCATTTCCTATCTCTCCTTCCCCATTCTTGCCACCATTCTCGCCATGGTGATGCTGGGTGTGGTAATGATTTCTCCCCTTCTTTATCCGAGGATAGAAAAATATCTCATCCTGCCTGCAGTGGTGATAATCCTTGCAGCCATGAGCGGTGATGATAGGGCGGTGATGCTTCTCCTTCTCTCCTCCCTGGTATATGCGGCTGGAGGCCCCCTCTACGTCAGGATGAAGGGTAATAATAGGAATCCGTGAAGAAGTCCAGTTTTAGATTTCCCCAGTCGTTGAAGTCGTTGACTCCGTGGCTTCCATCGGAATAGTCAAGAAGCTGAAAGGCGTATCTGTAGTTCATGCAACTCCTGTAGTTGGCGTATTTCCACCATCCCTTGAGCCATGGCGCATTGCAGCTCTCGTTGTCAACACCTCCGAAGGTATCTTCAAATATGCCCAGAGTATGGCCCAACTCATGCATAAAAAGAGTTGCATATGCAACTATTCTTTCCTTACCGAGACGCCAGTCGTTTATGTATTCGCACGCCAGCAGCACGGAATCGCAGTTGTCAAAACCCACAAAAACATGCCCTCCTCTCTTGGAGGAGCCATAAGATACAAGAAGCAGGTAGTGGAATATTCCGTGCCTTGGGTTATTCACATCCCCATGGAGGAAGTAATCCCAGTAGAGGTTTCTTGCATCTCCATAATAGACCCTTTCCATATAGGGTATCTCCTCATCCATCTCAATATGCATGGTTATGTTATGTCTGGCAAAGGCATCGTATAGCATCTCGATGCTCTCATCCTTCATCCTGTAGCCGGGCATGTAATCTGCCTCGATGAATATGTCTCTTGCAAAGGGGTCGGAAAGCATGTCCTCCATGTAATACTCCTCCATGCTGTTTAATCCATCGCCGTCATAATCCACGGAGCAATTATCTGCCGTGAAGGGATCAAAGCCATATTTGTCCTCCCATTCTATTGGCAGACCGTCGCCATCATAATCCTTCCCGCAATCGTTTGCATCAGGCCTTGTGTGATAAACGTTAACCTCCTCCCAGTATGTGAGGCCGTCGCCATCATAATCATTATAGCCGATGCTGAACCATATTTCAGCGCTTCCAAACTTTAAATGTCCGTATCCATCGCCGTCCCCAAGATAGTCATCGCCCTTCCATCTTCCCGTCGCCACGTCATAGATTATGCTTTTTATCTCTCCATCAACGGCAAATTCTATTGGAATGTATCTCTTCCCATCGTCCACATCCTGCCAGAAGGTTGCAGGCTCCAGAACGTCTCCGATAAGGATGCTCTCATTTTCCTTACCGTCCACCTTTACGGAGATATTATATTCATGCATGCCACCAAAACTTCTTGCCCGCAGCAGCTCCACCTTCACCTTTACATCCACCATGGGGTCCATGTCTCCCCCCGTCACATCCACCACATACTCATATGGATGGATAACGACACCGGAGATTTTCTCCATGGACTGCTTCTTCTCCATTGGTGCATCCGTGTTCATGCCAGCAGGGTGGAGAAGCCAGGGAAATATTCTTGCCCTGCTGAGGAGAATGTGCATCCTGCGGGGCAAAATGCTTCCCCACCAGTTGTACCTTGCATCAACAGATGAATGTTTTGCATCTATGGAATACATGCGGGCATGGAGAATGCTGTTGTAATTGAAACATATGTCTTTGGAATTCTCCAGGGTTATGCCGAATCTGTTTTTCTCGAGTATGCATCCCCTCACCTCGTTTCCCTCACATTCCTCCATCTTTATGCCGTATCTGCTTCTGGTAATGCTGTCGGATATGATGATATTGTGATTGCTCTCCACTGCCCTCACCCCAAAACTTCCATAGCCGATGACACATTCTTCAATGACGTTATGGTGGGAGCGTAAAAGAAAGATATCTCCCTGATTGTTGTTGTTTTTGTAAATGCTGCATTTTTCCATGCTGTTATGGGAAGCATTTTCCAGATATATGCCCACCCCACAGGTATGGGCGCTGCATCCATATACAAGATTCCCATCGCCCCTCACCTCCACCCCCAGGCCGCATTTGAAGAAGGTGGAGTTTATGATAATGCTACCCTCATGGAGCAGGGCGCCTCCTCCGCATTCGTGGAATACGCTCCTTTCTATTACAGAATGATTTGCCTCCACTCCATATCTTCCCCTGTAAAAATGGCAGTTTACAATTGTGGCATGCTCCGCATAAACTATGGCATCGCTTGAATTGGTGAAGACCATGTTTTTTATTGTCCCGCTTTTCATTATCGCCGCCGTTTTCCCTCTTCCATCCACGGTGACGTTGCCCACTCCTATTATACTCACATCTTTTTCAACAACGATGTTTTCCTCATACAGGCCTTCCATAACATAAATTGTATCTCCATTCTCTGCCCTGTCTATGGCATCCTGTATGCTTCCGCCATCAACAACTATTATGTCTCCCGATGAGAATGGAACAAAAGGTATCAAAAGCAGAATGGCAACAGCTAGGGCCCACTTCATGCAGATTTAAGGGAAACGGAATATAAACTTTTTCGGCCTTAGCCGGCTAAAGCCTCTCCACCCTTTCCCTCATGCTTCTCCATACTCCCCCGAACGTCCCCTCTTCCATCAGGCGGTTAAGGAAATCCTTTGCTGGAACGCATCCCTCCGGCGCATTGACACCCGGCATTTTTATTTTTCCGTCAGCAATCATCTCGCCGCCCACAGCAGCAGGCGTTGCCGTTGCTTCCCTCATGCGCGCTATTCCCGAGAAAATGTACTCCATGGGCATTCCGTCTTTGTTTCCTCTCACCTTCACCATCACTGCCCCTCCCTCAGGAATATCCGGCATCTGGGCCATTCCCCCAACCATTTTGCCCACATAGGCAGCGAGGAAATCCAGGGGGGCAATCTCCTTCCCGTTCACCATCACCGGCTCTGTGGAGAGGAGGCCTAAGGACTGAAGATTGAGAAGGATGTCTCTAAACTGGGATGGGAAGAAGGTTCCCTTGCAGTAAACGTTTTTTACACCTTTGATGTATCTGGGAAGTGTTACGGTTTCTGGGTGCCCGAAATAATATACGGAAGCCATTCCGAAGGGCTCCGGAAAGTTCACCCATTCCTGTCCATCCACGAGTCCCCTTGCCCTCCTTCTTTCTCCTTCAATATAAACGGGAATCTCGCCCAGCCAGCAGTGGAGCATGTGGTACGGTATGGCTCCCCCCGCCTCCTCCTTTATGCCCCTTGTCACATAAACGCCTATGCTCTCCACTTCCGAAAGATGTTGAGAGGCATAGGATGCCGCCACATTGGTTATCCCGGGACTGGCTCCCAGGCCGATGACGCATGTGACGCCTTCTTTCTTCGCCATTTCATCCATTCCCAGCAATTCCTCTGTGGCATCATAGTCATCGCATATGTCCACGTAGTCCACACCATTCTGAATGGCTGCTTTGAGTATCGGGGAGGCGAATTTGTAGAAGGGGCCGACGCAGTTCACCACCACATCCACATTTTTCATGATGCCTGTAATACTATTCATATCCGTTGCATCCATCCTGACAAACTCCACATTGTCCTTTCCGTCGCATATCTTTCTCCCCCTTTCCTCGTTTATGTCGGCCACCACCACATCGGAAAAGATCTTTCCCCTGGAAAGCACCTCCACGGCATAACTTCCCATCACGCCCGCACCACCAAGAACTGCTGCTCTCATATTAATCGGGATTATATTGTGGGGAGAAATAAAAACATTGCCCCGTGAAAATTAAAATATCGCCATACATAAATCATAAATCAATAACGTTATATGTGAAATTTCATTACTCTAAAAGGTGAGAGAATGGAGATAGACCCCTTTGAGATAAATTTTACACCCTTGCCCGGATCAACCTTCACCAATCTCCTCCGCCTTCTCGCCCAGAATCATTTCAGGATTGATGCCGTGGGAATTCCGCGGATACTCTACTCTTTACTCCTCAGCGGGATAATGTCGCCCCTCAACCTCTGGGAAAGCATAAAATTTGGCAGGAAGGTGAAGGAGACAAAAATAGATAAATATCCTCTTTTCATCATAGGCCACTGGAGGAGCGGGACAACATATCTTCACAACGTGCTCTCCCAGAACAGGAATTTTGCGTATCCCACCACCTTCCAGACGGTAACGCCCGCCGTCTTCATAAGATTTGAGAAACTCATAAAGCCGATAGTGGAGGCATCTCTCCCTCCGACAAGGCCTGAGGACAATGTTCCCCTAGGCGCTGATCTTCCGCAGGAGGAGGAGTACGCCATGGGCAATCTCTGCCCCTATTCCTTCTATAACGGATGGTGCTTCCCAAGAAATATGGAATTCTATTACAGATTTGTGTGCATGGAGGATGTGCCGCAGAGGGCCATAGAGGAATGGAAGAAGGTTTATACCTACTATCTGAAAAAAATCGCCTTTCTCCATCCGGGAAAGCATCTCCTCCTTAAAAATCCCTCCAATACCGGCAGGATAAAACTCCTGCTGGAGATGTTTCCCGATGCCAAATTTGTTCACATATACAGGAATCCCTACCATGTTTTTCTCTCCATGAAGAGGGACATAGAGGCTGAGATGTCTCTCTACTGCGTGCAGAAACCCAAGGATGATGAGGTGATAGAGAGGGAGATGGTCAAACTTTATCTTCAGATGTTCAGAAAGTATTTCAGGGAGCGGGAATTGATTCCGGAGGGAAATCTTGTGGAGGTGAGATATGAGGATTTCATCTCTCGCCCTTTTAAGGAGGTAGAACGCATTCATAGAGATCTCTTCCTTCCAGGATTTGAGGAGCACAGAAGCATATTCAAGGACTACATAGCAGAGCAGAAAAAGATAAGGCCCCACTCCTACGAATTTGATGAGGAACTCAAAAATAGGATATACAACTACTGGAAGTACACCATAGATATGTGGGGATATGAAGTTTAGTCACTCCTGCTCTTTTCCTTTATTCCGAGAAACATCACAAGGGCAATTATCCACATGAGGGAAATGAACAGAAGGGAATATCTGTAACTTCCTCCCAGCTCCTTCAGGGGCTCAATCAGAGCAATCAGAATTATGGAGCCCACCTGCGAATAAAACCAGAGCATAAAAGGGCAGATTAAATAAATCTTCCTGTTATGGATGAATCAGCAATAAATGAAACATGGATGATGAATGGGGAAATAGGATGCCTTCATGGTTGGGAAGAATAGGGGATGCTAAATGGTTAAATTCTTAT
>JAGGZK010000012.1 GCA_021162065.1 Thermoplasmata archaeon | reverse complement strand
CATCTTATCATCAAAGGGGGTTGCCTCCTCCCCCTTCCCTTGTTTTTTTGTTGTTTTTATTTATTTTTGAACCAAAACAAAACTATCGGAAAATTTATATGTGATTTCACATATAAATTTGATGACAAATATAACATTATCAATTCCAGATGGATTGAAAAAGAAAATGGAAAAATATCCCGAGATCAAATGGAGTCAGATAGCCAGAAAAGCAATAGAAGAAAAAATAAAGGATTTGGAATTGTTGGATAAATTAACAAAAGACAGTAAGTTGACGGAGAAAGATGTGGAGGAAATAGACAAGTTGATAAAAGAGAAGATGGCAAAAAGGGTGCTAAAAGTATGAACATCATTGTTGATTCCAATATTCTCATATCTGCTCTAATAAAAGATTCTATCACAAGAAGAATAGTTATTCAATGTAATGACACCTTTTTATCTCCAGAAGTAATGGTTGAGGAAATCGAAAAACATCTTGATGTGATCTCAGCAAAATCTGGTTTGTCATATGATGATATAGAGAAGGTTATGGACACTTTGCTCAAATATATAAATATAATCTCTTTCAATGAAATCAAGGACTCTATTAATGCTGCAGAAAGGATAATGGGGAAAATCGATCCAAGTGACGTAATCTTTGTTGCAGCTGCTCTATCCAAAAATGCGGCAATATGGAGCGATGACAAAGATTTTCAAAAACAGAATAAAATAGATGTATTTACCACTAAAGATATGATCAAAAGAATGTTATAAAACAATTTTTATACTCCTTTATGTTTGCTTCCCGCCCCCCTTCCCTTGTTTTTTGAATGAGTAGGGGTGTGCCCTTTATCCTTACAACCTGTTGCTCCGGGCAGTAAAATTGTTTCATATTTGCCCGAGAATTTATAAATATTCTCCAAAAATTGAGGAATGATGGATATTCACAGGTTCGCGGTAGCGGCAGGCATATTTGTTATTATTCCCCTTCTGCTACTGCTTCTTTTTGTCTCGAGTATTCTCTCCATTATGCACGGGGATGGAAGCGGATTCATAGGTCTTGCGATTGCTCTTCTCTTTCTCATCATGGACGTGTGGGTCATAATCCAATATAGAAAAGACAGGGACGCGACTCTGGAAAGGGACATCCGGGCGAGGGTATGGAGGGATGCCCTTGCTCCTGTTGCTCTTTCCACATTTTTTCTTTTCCTCTCAATTTTGAATCTATTTGCTGGAGATAGGGAAGGAATGATGGTGTTTTTTGTACTCTTTGCCGCTCTTTTACTGGTGGGTATCATCTTTTATCTCCAGAAAAGAAAAATCATTGGATAGAAAGGTGGCGGGATAACATTCTCTTTATTTTTTCATGTTCTCCATGGAAATAGGCATTGCTGCATCCGGGGGAGGCATCTATCATCTTCGTTATCATTTCCTCATCCAGATAATCAACGGCATATCTGGCTGCAATGTGCCCAAAGGCAACTTTTTTGGTTAGTGCGATGTCTGTAAAGCGAGGGGCGTAATGTCCTCCTCCTATTCCTATTGCAACCTCATAGCTTTTTTCCTCCATTTCCAGAATTGTTTCAGCCACAGCTCCGCATGCCTTCATATCATTCCATTCTTCCAGAGTGCTTCCCACCTCAATGAAGAAGCAGGGTTTTTCCATGAAGGGCCCATGATGGGTCGCCTCATAGCATACCTCGTAGCCCTCCACTTCCTTCTCTTTAAGCAGTTCCAGGGCATTTCTCATCAGTAGGGGAGCGGTTTTAACAAGAGTCCTGTCGAATCCTCCGTACTCCGCCTTTCCATAATTTCCAACGGGATGTACACTCAGGGTTTTCTTTTTGGCCCGGGAAGAATGGCGGGAGGCGAACACAAAAACGGAAGGAAAATAACCTCTCTCCTCCACCTCCCTGTCTATGTTGTTATGGTAAATGTGCTCATCCTCTGTTATGTAAAGGATCTTCTCATCACCCACGTAAATCCCATCCCTTTCCCTCCATTTTTCCATCTCCATCAAAAACTTTGCCATGTTTTTACTTGCCGCATCTTTCCTGCTCACCACTATGCAGAGCATGAGATGTTATGCACAACATGCATATAATCTATGCGAGAAATCATCAGTCATATCTTATGATGAACTCTTTCTCCCCCTTTGGCTTCTCGTATTCCACATCTACCCTGGTGACTTCCGCCATCGGCGAGCCCTCATGGCACCATTTTACCATTCCCTCCACCTTTTCATCGTCTCCCTCAAAAACCGCCTCCACGGTGCCGTCCGGCAGGTTGCGGACCCATCCTCCCACGCCCAGGCGGTCTGCCATCCCCTTGGTGTGGGCTCTGAACCATACCCCCTGCACCTTTCCATGGACTATGACATGGGCACGTTTCATGTTTGTTATATGGGCGGAGAATATAAAGTTTAAATAGATGCAGGGATATAAAAACCGTGATAGGCATACTCACCTCCAACTTCTCTCTCTATCACGACCTGATAGAGTCCCTCCGAAAAAGGGAGATTCCCTTCGTTTCCCTTACTTTTAGAGATGAAATACCCTACAATGTGGATGTGATAATCTCCTCCCGGGAAGATGAGGTGGATTTTGAGAATGTGGTGAGATGGGAAGGGGAGGAGGTGAACACCATAATAGACAGGGCCCTCATGCTATCCACCGGGGACGAAATACACATAGTTTTCGGGATTGACCCGGGGGAAAACATCGGCATAGCCATATACGGCAACGATAAATTGATAAGAAGATTCATAACCTCATCGCCCGAGGAGGCGGCGGGTTTCATAAAAAGATATGTGAAGGAGGTGAGGGCGGGAAGTGTGAGGGTGAGAATAGGTAATGGAGCTCGCCTCATAAGAAACAGGATAATAAATCTTCTTGTGGGGGAGGATATCAAAATAGAGATGGTGGATGAGTCCACCATTCACTGTCACGATGATGATGCCATAGCCGCCTCTACCATTGCCATGGCTGAGGGGGTGGAGGTGATGGGGGAGATGAAGGTGGAACCAAAGGATGGGGAGATAAGGGAAATGCAGAGGTTGAGCAGGATAAAAAGCGGGACCATAACCATCTCCAAGGAACTGGCAAGGAAAGTATTAAAGGGAGAGATGGAACTTGACGATGCCATACAGGTGCAGAGAGAAAAAAATCACGAATAGCGCCAGTTTTCTGGCAATCTTCCTTCTCTTTTATAGTATTTCACAAGCCTTCTTATCTTTGCCTCTATGAGCTGCAGCCTCCTCCTGTTATGCAAATCTCTCTTATTCTCGGCGAGGTGTTTCATAAGATTTGCCCTCTTGTCCAGCAGGTTGCTCAAATCCTCCGGTATCTCAGGAAGCAGGTCATGCTCCTCCAGCACCTTTGTTATCTTTTTGCCCAGTGCCGCCTTCACATCTGGCACCCCATAGGAATCGCGGAGAATGAGTCCTATGGTGGCCGGCTGCTTGCCCTCCTCCGCCATTTTGACTATCAGCTCTTCAATTTCCTCTGGCTTCAGACTCCATTCTGGATGCTGTCTTTCCACCGGATGCTTTGAGCCAGATTGGCCTCTCCTTCTTGCATGCATTCGTGCCATTGACACGAAATAATCTTTTAATATATAAAGGTTGCAGGATGTAAATCAAAACCAAAAATCTATTAACATCTCCATATTTTCTCATGTGCCCCATAACAGAAGCAAGGAAGAACTGGAACATTTCATCCGCAAACTGGAGCAGCAGGCGCTTGAGACGGCGGAGGAAAGGGAGCCAATATACATAAAGGCGGGGCTGAAGGATGCTTCCCTCATCCTTGACGTGGGATGCGGAAATGGTGCTGTGACGAGGGACATATGTAATCATACGGCTGGCCATGTCATTGCCATAGATGATTCGGAGGAGATGGTGGAGATAGCCGGAAAAATGCTGGTAGGTGTGAGGAACGTAACGCTATGCATGGGAGATGCCCACTCCTTACCTTTCAGGGACAACACCTTCGACATCGCCATATGCAATCTGTTATTGATGTGGGTGAGGGAGCCGCAGACGGTTGTCAATGAAATGGCAAGGGTGGTGAAGCACGGGGGCAAAGTCGTTGCCTCCCTTGAGCCGGATTTTGGAGGGAAAATACACTGGCCTCCCTACGAAGGAGTGGATGAGATTTTTGCCGGGAGGGCTATAAAGAATAGAGGGGGAGACCCTTACATAGGGAGAAAGCTGAGGATGCTATTTGTAAGGGCGGGATTGAAAACGGAAGTGGGCATAGGAAACATGAGGATATGGAGCTGCCAGGAGGATTTGCAGTCCTACTTAAAGGCGAGGGACTTTTACTGGAATGCCCTCAGGCGGGAGGGGCTGAGCACGGAGGAAATAAAGAAATGGGAGGAGCATTATATAAAATCCATAGAGGAGGGCATAGAGTTCAACTTCTTTCCCCAGTTCTATGCCATAGGTGTAAAGGAATAAGCACGTAGGCATGAATTTTTAAAAAATTCCGGTTATTTTTTATTTTCCATCATAAGATGAATAAGAAAAAGGAGTAATAGGGAAATGATTATCCCTAAGAATCTGCTTTCATCAATCTGCTTTATGATAAAATATATGCCTGTAAATATAAAGGCGAATAAGAAGAGAATTCTACTCAAGACGCTGTAATTCATTTCTTCTCCTCTGATATATTT
>JAGGZK010000069.1 GCA_021162065.1 Thermoplasmata archaeon | reverse complement strand
GTGGAGGAAAACGGTTTCAAAATGTTCAACATCATAGACATCACAAGAAGAAAGGAAATGGAGGACAAACTCAAAGATGCCAATGAAAGAATGCAGAAAGTTCTGGAAAAGGAGAGGAAATTCTTGGAGGAGGTTTCCCACTATTTCTTCAATCCTCTCTGTATTGCCAAGGGCTATCTCGAGCTATCCATCCCGAATGCCGATCCCGCCCTTCGTAAAAAACTGGAGACAACAAAACAGGCGGTCATAAGGGTGGAGAATGTGGTGAAGCACATAGTTATGGAAGGAAAAATATATGAATGATTGTCACCAAATTTAGATAGAGAAAATTTTTAATAAAAGTCTCAATTTAGGCATAGAATGGTTATTGAGGCTGAGGACGTTATTTCCTTGGAAAATCAGAAAAAGGAATTGAAGGAGAAACTCCATAAGGCAAAGGAAGAAAGGGATAGGTTGAACAAGATTACAGGCGAACTCAAAAATAAAAAGATGGCACTTTTGGAGGAAATACAGAAATACAGAAAGGAAGGAGATCTGCATCGCCAGAGAAGGGATGAGATAAATCAGAATGTGGCGAGGGCGAAGAAAAAAAGAGAGGAACTCAATGCGGAGTATGAAAAAATAAAGAATGAATTGAGGGAGCTTAAGAAAAAATATCTTCCCGAAGGCCCCTCCTTGGATGCCCTCAGAAGAAAAAGGGATGCGCTGGAATTCAGGCAGATGACCCAGCAGCTGAGCAAAAGAGAGGAGGAGGAGCTGATAGAGGAGCTGGCAAAGATAAACAGGGAAATAAAAGAGATGGAAAGAATCTTGGAGAGCAATGAGGAGCTCAGGGAACTGGTTAGGAAGGAGAAGGAAATAAAAACAAAGAGCGATAAGGAGCATTTGAAGGTGCAGGAGCTGGCCGATAGGGCGCAGAAGGAGCACCTGGGGATGCTGGAATGTTTCAAGAAGGCCAGCAAACTCCAGAAGGAATTGAGGAAGATTGAGAAGGAATATATAATGAATAAACTGAATGCGGACAGGGCGCACAGGGACTTTATAGATTGCATAAAGAAAATAAGGGAGATTGAGGATAGAATAAGGGAGATAAAGGAGAAGGAGAAAAAGGTGGAGATTCAGAAGGAAAAGGATGTGATAATGAAGAAGGCGGACGAGATATACCAGAAGTTCAAAAAAGGAGAAAAGCTCTCCACAGAAGACCTGCTTCTTCTCCAGAAAGCAGGGCTTATATGATTATCTTTCCCATGATTTTTTATCGCAGAAAAATTCATTCCAGTATTCTCTGAATTTTATGAATTCTTCACCCCTGCATATTTTCATCTTTTCCTTCATCTCATTCAGATTTTTTCCCAGATTTATCTCCTCGATTTTATCTTTCAGAAGTTCCATGGCATCCGTATATTCTCTTCTTATTTTCACCCACAGTCTTCCCTGTTCCACAAAGGGCCCCTCCACAGTTCTAGGATTACTTTTCCATTTCTGCATGAATGCCTCGGCATGAATTTCCTCCTTGACGGGAGGGCCCATGTGGGTTTTGATTTCATCCAGATGGATTTTCTCCAGCTGTAGGGCAATAAAAATTTCGTTGTTGGAATGCCATGCTTTCCTCAAAACTTTAAAATCGTGCTCTCTGAAAAGGGTTTCCATATTGGTGGCGGCCTTCTTCATCTGAGGGTATAGAATATCATCTGGCAGAGACGGCCTTTTGAGGCAGATTCCCACAAAATTGGAAAGTTTTTTTCTGAGCACCTTTTCATCAATTTCCGGGGGAGGATTTGGAAAGAAGAAGGTTATCCTTGGTCTCTCAAGAAATTCCTTCGCTGCCAGCATGAACTCCTCCAGTTTTTCCGGGGAAAGGGCGGCGGCCACATTCCTTGAAGGGTCAACAGGGTCGACAAATACAAATTTTTCCCTGAAATTGCTTTTTTCCATGCCGTTGAGGGAGAGTATTACTTTTCCCCTCCATTTTTTACTCTCCTCAAGAACATTCAGGAAGGTTTTGAATTTAATTATAAGAAGTTCTGTGAGATAACCGGAAAAGCCCTCCACCCTGGCCTCTGCTCCATAGCATCCTATGCCCTTTAAAAACTGCTTCAGCAATCTCACCTCGTTTTTCATCTCTTCCCTGAGATGCTTTTTTATGTATGTGGTATGGAATGGAGTCCTGTCCACGGCACTTAACTTTTCTCCAATACTTTTCACCTTATAGCATGGGACAACATCCACTCTGTAGCCCCGATAGAAGCCCCTGATGTAGGGATGCTCCGCGTATTGTATCATCCAGTCCTCCAGTATCTCCTTTCCTATGGATATGGAAATTTCACCCGCTTCCTCCTTGCTGTACTCGGGAGGAAACAGAATAAAAAAATCTATGTCCAGGGAATTGCGGAGGTAGGTGTCCTTTGCGACGGAGCCCACCAGCATGGTTTCCGCATCCTCCGGCTTTCTGGCATCTATTTTTTTCTTTATCTCTCTCACAACTTCCTCAATTTCCCTCCTTTCATGGGGCAGAGGCACTATTTTCTTTAACACTTCCTCCAGCACTTCTCTCATATTTTTACTACCTCTATATCCTCGTAGATAGGTCCATCTCTCGTGAGTATGCTCTTTTTGAGTTTTATTTCCTTGCATTCAATCTCTCCAAATTCTCTCTCCTCGTATTCCTTCAATACTCTTATCACTTCTTCCTTTTTCAACCCGCTCTTCATTCTTGCCACCGTTATATGGGGAACATAACTCCTTTCTTTTCTGAAGCCCAGAGAGGAAAGGTTCTCGTCTATGGTTTTTGAAATTTTCACCACCTCTCCATCATCATGAAAACCAAGCCATATCACCCTTATGTTGTTGATTCCAGGAAATGCCCCCACACCTCTGATTACACCTATGAAGGGCTGGATATCTTTTACAGCATCTTCCATTATCTTTCTTATATCCTTCACCATCTCCTCCTTTATATCTCCAAGGAATTTTATGGTGAGGTGAACATTTTCCGGCTCCACCATCTTCAATCTTGCTCCCGTTTTCTCGAGAGCGGTGTAGAAATGTTGCATTTCCTCATTGAATCCCATTTCCAGAGCGATGAATGCCCTCATGTTTTCATAAACATATCTCCCTATTTCATTTTTACTTTACAACGCAGATGTGTGGTGTTGGGCAAAGCATTTTTAATCCATTTTTATTACACACATATGAAAACCACTTTCAGTATTATTAAGGCGGATGTAGGGGGTACTCCAGGCCATTCTACCGTGGACCAGAGACTTATGGATGTGGCCAACGAAAAATTGAAGGAAGCAAAGGAGAGCGGCCTGATTAAAGATTTTTTCGTCACCCACTGCGGCGATGATCTGGAACTAATAATGACCCACGATAAGGGAGAGGATAACGAGGAGATACATGCACTTGCATGGGACGTCTTTACGGCAGCAACCGAGGTGGCGAAGGAGCTGGGCTTTTATGGAGCCGGCCAGGATTTGCTGAAGGATGCCTTTTCCGGAAATATAAGGGGAATGGGGCCAGGAATAGCGGAGATGGAGTTTACAGAGCGCAAGTCGGAGCCGGTGGTGGCCTTTCTCATGGATAAAACAGAGCCAGGCGCCTTCAATCTGCCCATATATCGCATATTCGCCGACCCCTTCAACACCGCGGGCCTTGTTATAGATCCCAACCTCCACCATGGCTTTGTTTTCGAAGTGTGGGACATAAAGGAGCATAAAAAGGTGCTGATGGAAACGCCGGAGGAGATGTACGATTTGCTTGCTCTCATAGGGGCGAAATCAAGATTTGTGATAAAGCGCGTCTTTCCCAAGGAAGGCGGAAAGTTGCCGGCCAATGAGCCGGTTGCCGTGGTCTCGACAGAAAAACTGTTCCAGATCGCCGGTGAGTACATAGGAAAGGATGACCCTGTTGCTGCTGTTCGCGCTCAATCGGGATTGCCCGCTCTGGGCGAGGTGCTTGAGCCCTTTGCCTTTCCCCATCTTGTTTCCGGATGGATGAGGGGAAGCCATAACGGCCCGATAATGCCCGTGGGTATCAAAGATGCCAAATGCACCCGTTTCGATGGCCCGCCGAGGGTGGTGGCCATCGGCTTCCAGGTAAAGAATGGAATGCTCACGGGGCATGCTGATTTGTTCGACGACCCTGCCTTCGATTACACGCGACGCAGGGCCATGGAAATTGCAGACTACATGCGCCGCCATGGGCCCTTTGAGCCGCACCGCCTCCCCATGGAGGATATGGAATATACAACGTTGCCAAAGGTGATGGATAAGCTGAAGGAAAGATTTGAGGAAGTGTAACAGCGTGGAGCGATGTAAAATTTAAATATTCTTAAGAAATAAGTTAGCATGAGAAAGATTATCTCCATAATGGCTGCGATGATGTTTTTGCTAACCCTTTTTTACGGAATAAATACCCAGGCAGAGGAAAAAATATCCATGGAATACAAATTTTCCTCTCCGCAGGTGATTCAGGGCGATGATGGATGGATTTTAAAGATGAAAGGATGCCAACAACATGAGTATAATGGTGTTGTGGTGCCTGTGAAGGAGGTCCATATACTTCTGCCTTTTGGAAAAACCGCCGGAAAAATAGAGGTGGAAGCATATGGAAAGGAGATTGTTGGGGAAATGGCGGTTCAGAGGGTCAAACCCCTTGTGGTGGATGGGGTGAAGGGAAGGACTGGCCCGGCGGGAAATGTGGAGAAGAAATATGAGGTTGTTGGGGTATATTCCCTCAGAGGATACAACATTCTGGTGATGAACCTGTTTCCCATTTCATATCAGGATGGTGTGGTTTCATACTATAAAAAAATGGATGTGGATGTGGAACTTAAAAATGGAAGAAACCCGCTTTACAGAGGACTGGAGAAGGATAGAAACTGGGTGGCAAGATATGTTGATAATCCATGGCTTCTCGATACCTATCCTCCCGCCAAATGCGATGAGCATTATGATTATGTGATAATAACGGGCGAGAAATTTGTGGATGCCTTCCAGAGATTCGTGGAATATAAGGAGAGCAAGGGCATAAGTGCCACCATATTCACCGTGGAGGATATAGAGATAAACCCCTCCTTCTGGAACTCCACACCCATGTTCAACGACACGGCGGCAAAGATAAGAAACTTTATAAGATATGCGTACCTCAACTGGGGCACCGACTATGTTCTTCTTGGCGGGGATGCTGATGTGATGAACGCCAGCAGCAACATTGTGCCGGCGCGCCGGTTATATGCCACGTGCGTTGGCCTGCCTCTTGCAAATACGGATGTGCTCGAAGGGCAGCTTCCATCCGATGTTTACTACGCCTGCTTGGATGGCAATTTCAATAAGGATATGGATGATAAGTGGGGGGAGAATGCCACGGGCAACGATGTGGATGATACGGATGAAGCAGATTTATATGCGGAGGTGTGGGTCGGAAGGGCATGCGTGGACAGCGTTGAGGAGGTGAACAATTTCATAAACAAAACCATCGCCTATGAGCAATCCAGCAATGAACAGCAGATGATGCAGATTCTGCTCGTTGGGGAATATCTTGGATTTGGAGGGGATGCCGAGTGGGGCGGCAACCACATGGAAAAGGTGGTGCCTTTGATACCCTCTTCCTACAACATAACAAGATTGTATGAAAAGGAGAAGGAGTGGAATAAATATACGCTTGCCAACATTTTGAATAGAGGTGTTAATCTTGTGAATCACCTGGGTCATGGATGGACTACCTATGCTTTAAAGATGCATAATGGCGATTTGAAACTGCTCCACAACGACGATTACTTTTTCCTCTACTCTCAAACATGCCTTGCCGGCTCCTTCGATAACTGGTATCCGGAGGACCATTACTACGATGACGACTGCTTTGCAGAGCATCTCACTCTCGACAAGCACGGCGCCTTTGCCTGCATAATGAACTCCCGCTACGGGCTTGGCAGGGAAAACAGCACGGATTCGCCGGGCCAGAGATTTGATACCTCCTTCTTCAAAGCCCTTTTCCAAGAGAACATAAAGGAACTGGGAAGGGCAAATCACTACTCCAAGGAGGACAATGTGTGGAGAATAAATGAGAATGGGATGAGATGGATATACTATGAGACAAATCTGTTTGGAGACCCCCAGGTAGCGTTGAAAGAACCATCGGAAAGCATTGAAATGAATGTTTCCATTGAAAAACCACTCAACGGAATATACATATTCGATATGGGCCCATGGTTTACCTCACTTAATGGCACCCTTGTGATTGGAGCTATTACCATAGAGGCGGATGCATCCACAAATCCCAGTGGGTATCTAGAGAGAGTTAAGATATATGTTGACGGCGAACTCAAGGCAAGCGTGGAGAACCCGCCCTACAGATGGAAATGGGATGAGAAGGTGAGGGGGAAGCATACCATAACCGTGGAGGCCTGCGCCACCAATGGCAAATGCGAGAGGGTGGAAAAGGAGATCTTCATAGTGAATCTGTAATCATTCCTCCTTTTCCTTTTCTCTTTTCTCCAGGAAGGGTCTGAAAATTTCTAATGGCAGCGGGAAAAATATTTTTGTCACACCTTCTCCTGATACATCCGAAAGCGTTTGGAGTGTCCTCAACTGTATGGCTGCTGGATCTTTGCTTATTACCCTTGCCGCCTCCAGCAACTTTTTGGATGCCTGATATTCTCCCTCTGCTGCTATTATTCTACTTCTCCTTTCCCTCTCCGCCTCCGCTGCCCTGGCCATGGCGCGCTGCATGCCCTCTGGAATCTCCACATCCTTGATTTCCACCGCCGTTACCTTCACACCCCAAGAATCGGTGGCCTCATCCAGTATCTCCTGGAGGCGCTGATTTATCTTGTCCCTTTCCTTGAGCAGGCCATCCAGCTCCACCTGGCCTATTATGCTTCGCAACGTTGTCTGAGCCATCTGGCTGGTCGCCATTATGTAGTTCTGTATTTTGACGACAGCATCCTCCGGATTCATGACCCTGAAATAAACAACGGCATTGACTTTAACAGGGACATTGTCCGCCGTTATCGCCTCCTGCACGGGCACATCCATCACATGCTCCCTGAGATCAATTTTAACCATCTTATCAAACACGGGTATTATTAAAAACAGACCGGGCCCCTTTGCACCCACAAGGCGGCCAAGGCGAAATATGACGCCGCGCTCATATTCCCTAACTATTTTTATGGCGGATGCCAGCAGTATCACCAGGAAAAGAATTATCAAAATGGCAATTTGAAGCAACATAATATTATAGTAGGCGGGAATATAAATATGTTTGTCACTCTGTTATTCGTGCAGAATATTCTGCCAAATCCATAAATAATCCCTTCGTTATTATCATCATGGAGGAAATAGGTTATGTAGAGCATTATTTCTCCAGAATAGGGGTGGCGGCAATTAAAATAACAGACGGCACTTTAAGGGTGGGAGATAAGATAAGAATTGTGGGTGCCACCACCAATTTTGAGCAGATTGTTGAATCCATGGAGGTTAACAGGGAGAAAATAGAGGAGGCAAAGGAAGGAGACGAGGTGGGCATCAAGGTGGTGGAGCGGGTGAGAGAGGGAGACAGGGTTTACAAGCTGGAATGAAATGAGAAGCATAGTTATAGGTGTTGACGGGGCGGAGCCATCTCTACTGGAAAAATGGATTGACGAACTCCCGAATTTTCAGAAGTTTTACCCCTGCTATGCAAAAATGGAATCCACCCTTCCTCCGTCCTCGGCCCCCGCCTGGACGAGCATAGTTACCGGAGTAAAACCGGAGAAGCATGGCATATATGACTTCTTTTACTATGATGATGCGAAGGATGAGATAAAGGTTGTATCTTCGAGGATGAGAAGGATGCCCGCTCTCTGGAATCTGCTGGATTCTGTGGGGAAAAGAAGCATTGTCATAAATGTGCCCCTCACCTATCCTCCTGAAAGGATAAATGGCATTATTGTGTCCGGCCTTCTCACTCCTCCGGGCGAGAAATTTGTTGAGCCAGCGGAGATACAGGATCTCCTTTCCGATTATAAAATGGAGCATCTGATAGTGGATGATTTGCCCATAAGGATGGCGGCCCAGTATAATCCGGAGAAAGTCATGAATCTGTTGAATGAATGGATTGAAAGCAGAACCAGGGCGGCCATACGACTCATGAAAAAATTTCCCTGGGATTTCGGGATGGTGGTTTACAGAGCCACGGATCTGGTGCAGCATTTCATGTGGGGGAGAGATGAGGTCTTTGAGATATATAAAAAGATAGATGGTGAAATAGGAAAGATAATGGAAAATTTCAGAGCAAATTATTTCATCGTCTCTGACCACGGATTTTATGGTGTAAAGAAAAATGTTTTCCTGAACAATTTTCTTTACGAGAAGGGCTATATCGTGGCAAAGGGTAAACCAAAATCGGTGAAAATGGGGAAAATTCTTATGCCTCTCCTTCATCACATGCCAAGAAAATTTACCCATCTTCCCTTCATGAGAAAACTCCTCTTTTCCCTTGCCTTCAAGAAAAATCTCATTGATATGGAAAAATCCCTTGCCTTCTGTCTTTCCTCGAGTTCAAGGGCGATTATATGCAAAAGGGGGATGGAGGAAGAAATAAAAAAATTGCTTGAGGAACTTGAGGACGGAGGAAAAAGATTGATGAAGATTGAAAATGCATATTCAACCGGGAAAATCTCCTATCTCATATCGGAGTTACAGGAAGAATATGCGATAATGGATATGCTTAACTTTGGAGATGTTATTTCGGAACCGGAAAAATTTCATTTTCACGGTGAACACGCAAAATATGGGATATTTATGGCATATGGAGAAAACATAAGCGATTTTGAGCACCAGGTGAGCGTCACAGATGTGGCACCTACTCTTCTTCACTCAATGAATTTACCCGTTGCCTCCCACATGGATGGGGATGTGATTCCATTATTCAAACATGGAGGAAAAGTAAAGAAGGTTGACTGGGAGAAATTTGGCCTGAGCAGCAGTGAGAGGAAGAAACTCAGGAATATTGCCTCTTCTCTCAGGAAACGGCAACGGTGACTATTCTGAAATATACTCTGGCGTCCTTCTCGTCGAATATTACGGAATCGTTGCCATCATCGCTCCCGTCCTCTATTTTATATCCTCCTCCTTCTGGATAACTGCTCCCCACCCTGTTTCCGAGATAATAGCTTATGGTCAGATTTTTCCCCGTTTCTTTGTTATCGTCCTCACCATTTATGTCCAGCATTTTTTCCCTGTTGAGTAAGTCCTTGTAATAGAGTTCTATTTTTATGGTGTGGTATCCCACCCCATCGTTAACATCCTGGGTGACATTCCATGAAACATCATAATCTTTATCTATGGGCACCTCCACCTCGGGCATTACATACATGTTTCCATCTATGTATATCTTTGCCACCACCTTCGCATTCTGCCTCCCGACAAGAAGATAATCCTTTATCCGTATCTTGGAGATTTCCACCATTATTCCCGCATTGTCATAGGGGATATAATCCTGGACATCCAGCACACCATCATTGTCATCATCACTGTCAGCATTGTCGCCCACTCCATCGCCATCGCTGTCCCTCCATTCCGTAGGGTCATCGGGAAAGGCATCTTGGTCATCGGGGACGCCGTCGCCATCCCTATCATGGGTGGGATTCAGCACTTCCCTATAATTTTTGTATACAAAGGGGGCAGATATGATTACGATGACAATTATGAGTATCAGCATGAATATTATCATCAGGTTTCTGCCCGATTTTATGTCCCTCATTATAAGAAATATGGCAAGTAACTTAAAAACTTATTTATTTGAACATATTTCTAAGAAATTTTACTTGGCAAGGGAAATGCTAACTATATTGCTCCCCCTCACCACTATTCTTCCGAGCCTTTTTTCGCTTTCATCACTTTTCTCCATGACATCCTCCATCACTATATTCATGTACTGGTCATAGCCAGAGAGCTTCCCCGTGAGCATTCTGCCGTCCTTGAGAAGAATGGATATCTCTCTGTTTATGCTTACCTCCAGCAAATCCACAGGCAATACCATAAAAGGGAATAGAATCCTGTTTTATATATCTTTACCCGTAAAACCCTGAGAAGCCAAAATGTTATAAAATTATTCACATTAATTGGACATGAAATGGAATAGAATCATCGTTGTGGGCATATCGATTCTTCTGCTGCCGGTTCTTCTCAATGGAAGCACGATTTCTCCGGAAAGAGGAGTCATGGCATATTCCGTGGAGAGGGAAAATGCCATG
>JAGGZK010000065.1 GCA_021162065.1 Thermoplasmata archaeon | reverse complement strand
AATTTCATGATGAATGCCATATCTTTTCAATATCAAATACCATGGACCTCCATCGGTTATGGCAACGGATGGTAGTTTTCCATACATTCTCCACATTTTGTAAATCAGGTTTCTACATGCTATGTTTGTCCTACTTCTGCTTATCATAAAGAAAACAACTTTCCTGGCTTCTGGATCTATAACAAACCAGAACCAGAAATTCATATATTTCTTTCCAGTATACTTCCAAATTTTGCAACCATTTTCAGGTGGCCGTTCTGCTTCTTTTTATGAAAATGCGAATTGCCATGGCGATAGTGCATAACATAAACACTTACATGGCAATTTCTTTATTCATTCTGATTTTTTCGACAACCTCCTTAGGCACTGTCAACTTAAGAAAAATATAAAGTGAGAAATAGGTCGAGCATAATATCCCTGTATAAGGGAGGGGATATCCATGCTCGACCTATTGGTAAAATTGTTTGAGGAAAGAAAAATTTTTCGGAGAAAGAGAAAGGATTGGAAAATAAAGGCACTGGCTATTCTTCTATATTTTGCTGGACTATCCTACAGAAAAACCAGCAAAATTCTGAGAGATTTTGAAATATTTTCATATGAGGCAGTAAGAAAATGGTATCATAAATGCAAGGATTTGTTTATTGTGAAAAAGAAGAGAAGAAGAGTAGTTGCCATAGATGAAACAAAAGTTAAACTGGAAAATGAGCAGATTTATGTATGGAATGCAATAGATGTTGATGAAGGAACCATTCTTGCAGTTCATGTTTCCACCACAAGAACATCCTTTGATGCCTATTATTTTCTCAGGAGAGTATTAGATACATGTGAAAATAAACCGTTGATACTGGTTGATAAAGGGCCATGGTATAGATGGGCATTGCAGAGACTGGGATTGAAATACAAGCATGAAACATTTGGAGAAAGAAATGCCATAGAAGGGTGGTATAGTTTATTCAAGGCAAGAGTTAAAAGATTCTGGAAACGCTTTCCAGTTAACTCTTCACTGGAAAGCGTTAAACGGTGGAGTGTGGCTTGGGCTTGTCTTTACAATTTGGAGGTGTTAAGTTGACAGTCTCACCTCCTTAAAACCACAAATTTAAAAAGCAGAAAACCATATCATTGTGATTAAAATGAAGATAATGGAGAAAGAATTGAAGGGCAGGAAGGTCATGAGCAGTGAGGGTCTTTATCTCGGCATAATAAGGAATATTACGGTTGATGAGAGGACGGGAAAGCTTTTGGATTTAATAGTGGAGCCATCGGATAAAATAGACCCCCGCCTTTATCATCAGGATGATGAGGGTTATCTTCTCTTTCCCTTCGAATCCGTAAAATCTGTGAAGGATGTTGTGGTTTTGAGTGAAGATTGATTATGGAAAAGTTCTTCAATCCCAGATCTGTTGCAGTAGTAGGTGCATCCAGCAAGAAAGGGAAAATAGGATATGAAATTTTGAAAAATGTTATCGAGAGTGGGGTAAAGGCATATCCGGTGAATCCCAAGGGAGGAGAAATACTGGGGCAAAAATGCTATCCCACCGTGGATGCTATAGAGGAAGATGTGGATTTGGCTGTGATAGCGGTGGGAGCGGAGAAATGCGTGGGAGTTATGGAAAGATGCGGGAAAAAGGGAATAAAACATGTGGTCATAATATCAGGGGGATTCAGAGAAACTGGAAAGGAGGAACTGGAAGAAAAGATTATGGAAATTGCAAGGGAATACGGAATAAGAATAGTGGGTCCCAACTGCATAGGCGTCTTCAACGGTAAAAACAGATTCAACACCTTTTTCCAGAAACATATGCAGTTGCCTCCATTTGGAAACGTGGCCATTGTGACGCAGTCCGGGACCTTTGGAATAGCCCTTCTGGAAACTCTCGCAAAGGAGGGAATAGGGGTAAGCAAATTTGTTTCCTATGGCAACGGAATGGATGTTGATGAAGTGGATCTCATAGATTACCTCATGAAAGACAAAGAAACGGAAATGATTGCCATGTATGTGGAGGACATAGGCAGAGAATTCTTCGAAAACACTTTCACCAAACCAGTGGTAATTCTCAAAGCAGGGCGCGGCAGGCTGGGGCAGGAGGCGGCGGCCTCCCACACCGGCGCAATGGCAAGCAATTATGAAATCTTCAAGGGCGCCTGCAGGCAGAAAAATGTCATCTATGCCCATAACTTTCAGGAATTTTTCGGCATAATAAAGATAATGGCCATGGAAGGATTGCCATCGGGAGAAAAAATGGATATAATAACCAATGGCGCGGGACCGAGCGTGCTGGCATGCGATTTTATGGAGGGGAAAAATGTTACCCTATCGCATCTCATTGATCTTACTGGCAGCGCCACCGCATCTGATTATCTACATGCCATAAATGAAAGTGAGGCGGATATAATAGTTCTCATGTTTGTTTTTCAGGATGCCCCTCTGGCGGATACTCTGGAGGAGTTATATGAAGGGCTGAAGGAGAGAAAAAGATTTTATGTTGCCATCTCTCTGGGTGGAGAATTTGTGGAGGAGCAATGGCGTCGCCTTTCTTCCCTTCGCATTCCATCCTTCGAAGAGCCGGAGATAATGGTGAATGCACTGGACAAGATACTGGAGTATAAAAAAAAGGCAGAGTGATATAATGAGGGTTGCGGTCATAGATAGGGACAGATGTCAGCCAAAAAAATGTTCTCTGGAGTGCATAAAATACTGCCCAAGGGTGAGGGGAGGTGTGAAGGCCATAGAGATTCTGGAAGGAGATGAAAAGCCGACTATATCGGAGGAGCTGTGCGTGGGATGCGGGATATGCGTCCATAAATGTCCATTCCATGCAATCCATATTGAAAATCTTGCAGAAGAGTTGAAGGAAGACCTGGTTCACCAATATGGTGTAAATGGATTCCGCCTCTTCAGATTGCCCCTTCCAAGGGCGGGGAAGGTGGTGGGTATCTTGGGTGAGAATGGCATTGGAAAAACCACCTCTCTTCAGATTTTATCTGGGAAATTAAAGCCCAATATGGGAATACTTGACAGAGAGCTGGAGTGGGATGAAATTATAGAGATGTGGAGAGGTACGGAGTATGCAGAGTTTTTCAGTAAAATAGCAGATGGAAGGCTTAAGGTATCATATAAGCCACAATATGTGGATAAACTCTCCCTTTACAGAGGAACAGTTGCAGATTTCATAGATGAAATGGGTGTGGAGGGCAAAGGACTGGAAGATATAATGGACCGGCAAATGAATGCCGTCTCTGGGGGAGAACTTCAGAATATTGCCATAACGGTCGCCATGGAGAGGGATGCGGACATCTATTTTTTCGATGAGCCCTCGTCATATCTCGACATAAAGAACAGGCTGGAGATGGCAAAAAGAATAAGAGAAATGGCCAGCGAAAAAATGGTAGTGGTGGTGGAGCATGATCTGGCCATACTGGATTTTCTGGCAGATGTGATTCATATCCTTTACGGCAAGAAGGGAGTCTATGGTGTGGTTGCGGGTGCAAAGAGCGTAAGGCATGGGATAAATCTCTACCTCTCTGGGTATTTGAAAGAAGAAAATGTGAGGTTTGGAGAGGAAATAAAATTTGAGAAACATCCGCCGAGGGAGATGGAGGACAGGGAGGAACTCATTTCCTTTGGGAGGATAACAAAGAAATATGATGATTTTGAACTGGAAGTTAATCCGGGCTCCATATATAGGGGAGAAGTGGTGGGCGTTTTGGGACCAAATGGAATAGGAAAAACCACGTTCGTGAAGATTCTTGCAGGAATACTGGAACCCACTGAAGGAGAAATAGAAAAAAAGGTTAAAGTAAGTTACAAACCCCAGTACATAAAGGCAGGTGAGGGGAGTGTGAGATATCTTTTCGATAGCAATAGAGAAAAATTTCATTCTCTCTACAAAAACGAAGTCCTGCATCCTCTCGGCATAAACGAACTCATGGACAAGGAAATGAAAGACCTTTCCGGCGGCGAACTCCAGACTGTGGCTGTAGCCTTCTCCCTTAGCATGGAGGCTGACATATATCTACTGGATGAGCCATCCGCCTATCTCGATGCAAAACAGAGGATGAGGGTGGCAAAGGTAATAAAAAGAATAATGGAAAAGGAGGCGAAGGCGGCGCTGGTGGTGGAACATGATGTCTATTTCATAGATATGGTCAGCCAATCCCTCATGGTTTTCAGCGGTGAGCCAGGAAGAAAAGGAGTAGCCAACGGACCCTTCAGTTTGAGAGATGGAATGAATCTCTTCCTCAGAGAGATAGGCATAACTTTCAGAAGGGATGAGGAGAGTAAAAGGCCCAGGGTAAATAAAATAGGTTCCACCCTTGACAGGCAGCAGAAATCCATAGGAGAGTATTATTATGAGATATGAGTTCTCCACATGAAGCAATTTTTTTATATGGAAATTGGTATTAGAGTTGGTTGTCGGGGTGGCTCAGACTGGTTAGAGCGCCTGACTCATAAGCGCAGCTGAAGGGTTCGTATGCTGGGCAATCAGGAGGTCGCGGGTTCAAATCCCGCCCCCGACATTATTTGCCCCCTTTCTGAAAACCTGATCTTCATCTTCCGGAAAAAATATAAAAGTTATTATACATAATTATAAATTTTATTTAAAGCATGAACCATATATTCCTCATACCCTCAATGTTATCATCTGCAACTCTGCTATCCGCAACCATATATCTGATTCTCACACGTTCCCGGCGACCCTACATTCTTCCCCTCGCCCTCATATTCGTTTCCACATCAATATGGAACGTTGGCATACTGATGCTGAACCTTACAGATGGCGAGGAAATATGGGCATATGTAGCCACATTGGGCCTGATATTCATACCGCCCATCATATTCCATTTCTCCGCCACCTATACCGAATTTTTCAGGAAACGACTTTACCTTCTTTCCTATATCCCCTCCATTCTCCTTTCCTTTTTGCTCCTGACTGGATATTATGTAAAGGATATTGTTTATAGAAAAATAGGTTTTGAACCCATTTACTATGACATCCCATTCTACATAAACTCGTGGGTGGGATTGTTCTTTACTCTCTTTTCTACTTGGCTTCTCTACATTGCCTACAAGAGAAATGTTGGAATTAAAAAGAGGCAGGCGCTCTATATACTCATAGCCATCCCCTCCAATGCCCTTCTATCCTTTTTATCATACGAAGCGATGGTGAATACTTTCAACATGGCTCAGTTTCCTCTGGGCTCAATGCTAGATTTTGTAACCATCTCCCTCATTCTATACGCCATCCTCAAATTTAAATTATCTTTAGAAAGTGCATCCGAAGTTGACTTTCGCATACTGGCGGAAACGGCGAGCGAGGGCATATGCATAGTAGACAGTGAAGGTGTAATAGAATATGCCAACAATCATTTCTGTGAGTTGCTGAATCTCCCGGAAAGGAAAATAATGGGCAGAAAATTTCTTGACATTCTGGACAAAGAATCGGCAAAGGAATTCCGTCTCATATTCAGAAACATTCTCAAAGGAAAAAAGGTTATGGGAGTGGAACTGATTCTGGAAGGAGATGGTAGAACAACAACAGCAGAGATGAATGCTTCCCCCATAATATGGAATGGAGAGGTAATAGGGGCTTTTGTTACCATAAGAGATATAGAGGAGAGAAAAAGAATAGAAGAGGAATTGAGAAAACAGAAAACATATTTCCAGTCTCTGTTCAAGGATTCGCCCGAGGCCATTGTTTCCATGGATAAAAATCACAGAGTGATGGACATCAATCCTGCCTTTGAAGATCTTTTTGGTTACACCCTTGATGAGCTTAAAGGAAAGGATATAGACGATTTTATTCTTCCCGAGAGCGAAAAGGAGAAAGGAAAAGCCATCACCTCACAGGTCATAAATGGAAAGGTGGTGAAGGGTATAGAAGGAGAAAGAATGAGGAAAGATGGCTCAACGGTTCATGTTTCCATAATGGGGGCACCGGTATTTGTGGATGGCAAACAGGTGGGAATATTTGGCATATATAGGGATATAACCGAAAGGAAAAAAGCTGAGGAGGAGAGAGAGTTTTATAATTCTTTGCTCCGCCATGATATAGCCAACAAAAACACCATCATATATGGAAATCTGGAAATGCTTCTGGATACGAAACTGAGTAAGGAGCAGAAAGAGATGATAAAGGATGCTCTGAATGCCGTTAAATCCAGCAATGAACTCATTGCCACCATAAGAGAACTTCATAGATTGAAGGGTGAGAGAGAGCTACAGGAACTCAATCTGCATGAGATTATAGCAGATGTGGTTAAATCTCTAACACAGCAGGCAAAAAGTAAGGGGATAGAAATAAGATATAAACCCTTCAAAGCAAAGGTGGTGGCAGATGCATTTCTGAAAAACGTGTTCACCAACCTCATCCAGAATGCAATAAATCATTCTGGGTGTAGCGTTATAAAGGTCTATGGCACGGAAACAAAAAGAGGAGGACAGGCATTTTACAGAATCTCCGTAGAGGATAATGGAAAGGGTATACCGGAGGAAATCAAAGGAAAAATATTCTCCATTGGAGTGAAGGGAAAGGAAAGCGGAGGAAGCGGCTTGGGGCTTTATCTTGTAAAAAAGATTGTTGAGAGTTATGGAGGCCATATAGATGTGAGAAAAGGAAAGAATGGGGGAACCATATTCGATGTTTATCTTCCGAAGATAACTTAGGCGAATGTATTTAAAGGATTTCAAGGTTAAAAATAAATGATTAGGGTTGGGTGCTGCGGCTTCCGGGGAGGGATGGAAAACTACTTTAAAAATTTCAAATTGGTGGAGATTCAGCAAACCTTTTACAGAGTTCCAAGAATCGATACTGTCAGGAAATGGAGAAGGATGGCTCCTCCTGACTTTGAATTCACCATGAAAGCATGGCAGCTCATCACCCATACTCCAAAAAGTCCCACCTACAGAAAAGCAGGTATAAAAATTGATGATGAAAACAGATATGGGTATTTCAAACCAACAAAGGAAGTTTTTGAGGCATGGGAAAAATGCTTGGAAGTGGCAAAAATTCTAAATTCTTCCATAATAGTTTTTCAGTCGCCCCCTTCCTTTCATGAGAATGCTGAAAATATAAAGAATATGAAGAACTTCTTCTCCTCCATCTCCTCGGACAAAATGATTTATGCATGGGAGCCGAGGGGGAAATGGAATGATACCACCATACAGCGCCTCTGCAGTGAATGCAACATCATACATTGCGTTGATCCATTCAAAACCATAAAGTTATGTGGAATGCCCGCTTATTACCGTCTTCATGGCAGAAATGGCTATAGATATAGATACACGGAGCAGGAACTTAAGGAATTATATAACATATGCCTCAAGGATAAGGAAGTTTACTGTCTTTTCAACAACACCCACATGATGGAAAATGCCCTCGAGTTTCAAAAAATGTTGGAATCAGTTTAAAGGGATTTTCTCAACCTCAAGATGGTCGGCAGTGGGATATTCCTCTACAAGATAGCATTTGTATGGAAGATAATCTGCAATCTCCTCCAGTATAAAGGGAGATGTTTCTATCCATCTCTTTTCTTCGTTCCATCCAATGAGTTTCTCATCTATCTCAAATTTCTTCCTTATCTCTTCCATTCTCCCCTTTTCCGCCATTATCACTCCTTTAAGAAGAGTGCCATCCTCTGTTATCACCTCATAAATTTTTGCCACATTTCTCGCTCTTCTCTCAATTCTTTTCCTGAGTTGAATGGCATCCTTGAAGGAGGCAGAGCAATAATGGATGGGTGTCTCAAAATCTATCTCTAAGATCTCATATGCCATTTTCTCACTTCCCAGGGCAGCCACAGATTCGTCATTCTTGGCCCTGTAACCAAAGGCATCGAGAGCATCCAGATTTGTTATGGAAAACTCCAGCTCGTTCAGATTTATGAAATCCAGGCCATATTTATCCACCTCATTAAGAAAATGAATGGTATCATCCCTCAAATGAGGAATTAATGGGATTTCCACTCCCTTATCAATATCTATGCCCTCTATGAGTTTTCCAAAATTTGTTCTCTCCACCTTTTTCCATAAAGGGAAGGGAGGGTGAAATCTTATCTCGTCAAGACCATTCTCCTCAAGCATTCTTACCTTCTCCTTATCAAGAGTGGCGGTATATAAATGAATATGGTGGGCATCTCCAAAATGGTTTTTCAACATATGAATGGCATCTATCGTCCTTTCTGTAACCATCAGAGGGTCTCCCCCTGTTATGCCTGTGCCCTCCGCTTCTATAAGCTCCGCCTCCTCCAGCATTTCTTCGAGTGTTTCGATGGGCATCTCGTCCGCATACATGACATCTTTTCCCTTCTTTTTTTCGGAAAGAGGGCAATAGAAGCAGTTGGCCTTGCAAAGACCCGTCACAAGCAACACCATCTTTGCTCCTTTCTGACATAGTTTGCAACCTGTGGCAAGTCTTTTTGTATAGAAGGAATTCCGCGGCATTTCAACATATTCCACAAATTTCATTCATGAAGGATTATAAATCTATTGGTTTGGATACTGGGACATCAAACCCAAAAAGGTTAAATAAGATTTTCACTCCCCCATGTTTTTTAAATGGTTTCCATTTAATTTTGTGGAACTTTCAACCATGGCAAGGTATCCATTTATATCCGCTGCCAAAGAATGGGTAAAGAATGAGAAGGCTACCATAGAGGAAATCCTCTTTGATGACATATACGAAAGGGCAAGGGGACGAGGGGCAGAAAGGGTAATGCAGGCGGTGATTGCGGGATTCATAAAGGATATCCCTCTGTTGAGCGAGATAGATTGCGTGATGGAAATTTTTTCTTACCCGGTAGCAAGGATGATTGTGGTGGCAAGCGGGAGTGAATACGTCATAAGACGATATGCCTTGGCGGAGGCGAAAAGGGCATATGAAAACCTAAAAAATGAGAGCATCAATTTCATAGAGAAAATGGCGGATGAGTTCGGAATGAGAATCAATGGCAACAGAATGTACTTTGTGGATTATCTCAGATATGCCCCCACATGGGACATAAAATGGAAACTCGTCAACAGAGAACTTAAAAAGGGAGAGGTTGTTCTGGAAAAACATGAGATTGCTCGCCTTCTTCAGGAAGCAATAAGAAAGAAGATATACAACGAACTTACATACATGTATCCTCCTCCAGAGATAAAGAAGGTTTTTGGAGATGTAATAGATGAGATAAAAAGTAGGGTTTCCTTCAGAGAGAAGGAAAATAAAATTGAGGAAGTCGATGCTCGCCTTTTTCCCCCATGCATAAAAAATCTGGTTTCCGCCACCAAATCCGGTATGAATGTGCCTCATGTGGGGCGATTCACCTTGGTCACATTTCTCAATGCAGTAGGGATGAGTGTGGAGGAAATACTGAAAATATTTTCCTCCTCCCCAGATTTCAATGCAGAAAAAACAAGATATCAGATAGAGCATATTACAGGAAAGATATCTGGCACCAACTACACACCTCCAAAATGTGATACCATAAGGACATGGGGTCTCTGTTTTCCTGATGATATTTGCAGGAGAGTAAAACATCCTCTTTCATACTACAGATTGAAAAGGAGGAGAAAATGAATTTCCTAAGAAAAAAATTTATGGAATATTATTCAAATCCTTCCATCGAATTCCCAGCAAGGTTTGACAGAAGGGAATATGCCTTCATATTGTTTGGAGAAGGCGGAATGCGCCGACATATTTCATTTCTTTCAAGGGACGATTTGCTCTCTTATCTAAGAAAAAATTCTCCGGCCCATGTCTATTACTCCTCTGCCTACTATCGCCATCCGGATGCGGGCACAATGAGGGAAAAGGAATGGATGGGCGCCGACCTGATATTTGACCTGGATGCTGACCACATACCCAACGCTATCCAAATGTCATATGAGGAGATGCTTTTGGAGGTCAAAAAGGAATTGGAAAAACTTCTTTCCTTCCTTATGGAGGATTTCGGCTTTGAGAAAAGGCATATAAGACTGTATTTCAGCGGAGGGAGGGGCTATCACTGCCATGTTAGCCATCCGGATGTTATTCCGTTGGGCAGTCAAGAAAGAAGGGAAATTGTGGATTACGTAACGGCAAGGGGGCTTAATTTCAAAGGGATTGTAAAGGAGAAAAGCATTCCTAAGGAATATTTTTCAGACAAAACTCTTGAGATAAATCCCAAAAGAGGAGGATGGAGCGGGAGGATAGCAAGAGGGATAATAGAGTTCCTGAGAGAAGTAAAGAAAATGGAAAGGGAAAAGGCCATAAAAAAATTGATGGAACTTGATGGAATAGGAGAAAAAACCGCTTCATCTTTGTACGATTTTCTTACAGAGGAGAGAATAAGGAGGATAGAGGATGGAAAAATAGATCAATCCACCGAATTTAAAAGAATTGCCATTCCTCTCATCAAAAAACTATCTGTTTCCATGCAGAGCAGTACAGATGAACCGGTGACAGGAGATATAAAACGCCTGATAAGATTGCCCGGCTCCCTGCACGGAAAAACGGGTTTGAGGGTAACAAATGTGGATGTTGATAATCTCCATGAGTTCAATCCATTGAGGGATGCTGTTGTCTTTGGAGAGAATGGCATCAAAGTTGTGGTGGAAAAACCATTGAGTATTGAGATGATGGAAAATAAATTTAAAATCGAAAGAGGGGTGAGGGAAGTTCCTGAGTATCTTGCCGTATTTCTCGTGGCCAGAGGATTTGCCACTGCCTAACCCTTACACACTTCCTCAATCTCCTTCTCCATTTCCTTTTCTATCTCCTTGAATCTTTTCTGCCACTCCTCATTCGGCACGGTGGCCATTCTTGCTATCGCCTCTCTGCTCTTCAATTCCTTCAGCCTGTCAAAGTCCACCCCCTTCTTTTCCACCGCATCCCTCATCAAATGGTAAAATTTGAGCATTATGCGGAGCATCTCGTATTGCTTCTCATACGGGCAGTATGTATCCACCTCATGATATGCATTCTGCTGCAGGAAATCCTCCCTTATTATTCTGGCCCCCTCCAATATCACCCTGTCCACCGGCGGAAGAGCATCTGGCCCAACAAGTTTTATGATTTCCTGAAGTTCATCCTCTTTCTGTAGGAGAGCCATGGCTTCATTTCTCAACTCTATCCAGTTCTCCCCGGCATTCTTGGACCACCATTCCTTCACTCTGTCAAGGTAAAGTGAGTAGGAACGGAGCCAGTTTACCGATGGAAAGTGACGTCTGTCTGCCAGGTCTGAGTCAAGAGCCCAGAACACCTTCACTATTCTCAATGTGTTCTGGGTAACCGGCTCCGAGAAGTCTCCTCCTGGCGGAGAAACAGCGCCCACTATGGAAACAGAGCCCTCTCTGTCCTTGCTCCCCATCACCTTCACCCTTCCTGCCCTTTCATAGAATTCTGCAAGACGGGATGCAAGGTATGCGGGGTATCCTTCCTCTCCTGGCATTTCCTCAAGTCGTCCCGATATCTCTCTTAGCGCCTCTGCCCACCTGCTTGTGGAGTCAGCCATTAAAGCAACATCATAGCCCATATCTCTGTAATATTCTGCAAGTGTTATGCCCGTATATATAGATGCCTCTCTCGCCGCCACCGGCATGTTGGATGTGTTGGCGATGAGTATGGTTCTTTCCATGAGTGGCCTTCCCGTCTTTGGATCCTTGAGTTTGGGGAAGTCGCGGAGCACTTCCGTCATCTCATTTCCTCTCTCCCCGCATCCTATGTAGACAATTATGTCTGCATCGCTCCATCTCGCCAGCTGATGTTGCGAAACCGTTTTGCCTGTACCAAAGCCTCCGGGGATGGCTCCAGTTCCTCCCTTGGCAATAGGGAAAAAGGTGTCAAAAACACGCTGTCCTGTTATCAACGGAATGGTTGGGGGCATTTTTTCCTTGAAGGGTCGCTGGCGGCGAACAGGCCATCTCTGGAGCATGCTCACCTCCACCTTTTCTTCCTTTGTTTTTATTACCGCTATGGTGTCCTCCACTCTAAACTTTCCTTCCTTTATCTCTTCTACCACCCCCTCCTCTATGGAAGGCGGCACCAGTATGCGATGCTCCACTATCTCCGTTTCCTTCACAACTCCAAGAACATCCCCTGCCCTTACCTTTTGCTTTTCCTTCACCACTGGCTTGAAATCCCATTTTTTCTTCTTATCAACGGGTTCCACCTCTATGCCCCTGCTTATGAAATCTCCCGATTTTGTCATTATTTTCTCCAGGGGACGCTGTATGCCGTCATATATGGAGGTCATTAACCCGGGGGCCAACTCCACCACAAGGGGCATTCCAGTATTGACAACCTTCTCTCCCGGCTTTAGACCCGTGGTGTCCTCATAAACCTGAATGGTGGCCCTATCCTCCACCAGTTCTATTATCTCGCCTATGAGTTCTTCCTCTCCCACTCTGACGAGATCATACATTTTTGCGCCCTTCATTCCCTTGGCCTTCACAACAGGCCCTGCCACACTAACTATTTTTCCCTTCATTTATTCCACCTCTACACCTACAGCCCTAACTATGAGCTTTCTTATGGTATCCTCCCATTCCTCCTTCTTTTCAGGCAACTCAACGATTATGGGAAGATTTTTAGCCAATCGATGATAGACGATTTTGCTTCTCAACCTGTTGCAAAACTTGCCGCTCACAACAAGTATGGCAATATCATCCCTTTTCACGATTTCATCAAATTTTTCCTCCTCGCCATAGCATTCACTAACTCCTGCCATCCTGAAAAGAGCAATCGTATCCTTATCACCTATGACCGCAATCTTCATACAACCACCACCACATTCCATGCCTCTTCCCTCATATCCGCCTCAATCGCCTTTGCTATTGCCTTGAGATTTCTGGCCTCATACTCCTTCTCCACCATGAATCTTATCCCGGGTCCTATCCCCATGGGACATTCGTTTGATATCTCGCCCGCCGCCTTTATCATGTATCTATCAAGGGCATTTTCCAGCGCCACCACACCCTTTTTCTCGTAATCCGTTATCGCCTGGCGCAGATATGGCATGTAGGATGTTCCCTCAAGCATTGATATTATCTCAGCCACCGAATCTATTTTCAGGAGTTCCTTCATTTTCCATTCGGATATCTCCCATCCTCCTTCGATAAGATTTTTCTCTATTTCTTTCTTTCCATAATGCTTTCCCCTGAGAAGTGTTTTGAGATTTATCACATCCACCATTATCCCAGCAAATTTATCCCTCGCTTTAACGCACGATTTTGGCATCTTGGCTTCCGCCATTCTGAGAATCATCACCCTGTCAATTTCCCTCTCAATACTTTCCTGAGACATGTCCAAGCAAATATTGAAGCCCTCCTTTCTCAATATCTCCTCAAGTTCTTCCCTCTCTGCCCTCTTTATTTTTTCCATAAGGTTGTTTCCTTCCTCGCTGAACATCACGTATTCCCCAACTTCCTTTCCTTCCATCACTTCCCTTATTGCCTTCTTTATGTTTTCCCCGTCCATCCTCTGGAGATATGCGTCATAAAAATCTCTAACCGCCGGGGGAGAGTCATCCTTTGCCATCCTTATTATTTTAACCATTGCCCTGTCTATGCTTTTCTGTATCTCTTCAGCACTATTTCCCTCGAGAACGAAATCTCTGCTCACCACGTTGTTCTTTAGATCTTCCAGATTTTTGGACTCAAGAAGGCGAGCAACCTCCTTTTCTTTTATATAGGCATTTGATATGGCGCTGAATTTGGCGTTGGGATAGGCAAACCTGGACATGAGTACGAATGAAGGGAGAATCTTTGCAGCCACTGAAATACCGATTACAGCAACGATTATTTCAATCCACATTTTCGAATAGCTTCTCCGCAATCATTATCCTTATCTCTTCCTTCTTTCTTTCCAGCAGGAAATCAAAGGTGAGGTCTATTTCCTTGCTTCCGTCTTTGGCTTTCAGCACAACCCCGCCGATGGCATCTATTTCCCCCTCCACATCAATGTTAAGTTTTTCAGCGATTTTTTTGTCCTCCTTTCTGCTGTAGAAAAGCACGTAATCTCCTCCCTCCTCTATGGCGTCCTTAACCATGTCCTCCACTATCTTTTTGTATTCCTTCGAGGGCATGGATGCCATCTTTTCCCTTATAATCTCGAGGCACTGCTGTATCACCTCCTCCTTGGCATTGGTTATCATCATCCTTGCTTCCCTCTTCGCTGCCGAGATAATCCTGTCCCTTGCCCTTTCTGCCTCTTTTTTGCCCTTCTTCGTTATCTTCTCTGCCTCTTTTTTTCCTTCCTCTCTTGCCCCCTCTATTATCCTTTTCGCCTCGCCTTCTGCCGCCTTTATGATTTCATCTATCTCCTTTCTTGCATCTTCTTCTATCCTGGCAAGGAGCTTTTCTATTGCCATGTTCTCAGAGTAAACCCAGACCTGTCATGAGCAGTATTGCCACCAGCAGTCCAAAGATGGCGATGGTTTCGGGCATCACAGTAAATATAATGCCTCTTGCCGCCACTTCCGGATTTCTTCCCACAGATGCTATGCTGGCAGATGCAACCATTCCCTGGTTTATGGCGGATATGCCTGTAAGCCCCACTATAGCTCCTATTCCTATGGCAGCGGTGCCAATCCAGCCCGTCAGTGCTATCTTTGCTCCTCCTCCCAGCAGGCCTGCGCCCATCATCAGCAATATGGCGGTAAGCAGTCCGTACACAGATTGTGTCATTGGAAGCACCTGCAACACCAGCAATTTTCCAAACAATTCCGGCTTTTCCGCCGTCACTGCCACGGCAGAGCTTCCTGCCAGTCCAAGTCCTATGGCAGAGGATATGCCTGCTATCGCCACTGCTATCATGCAGCCCATTATTATCGTCGCCTTCGTAGCACCCTCCTCATCTTCTGCCGCCAGAGCATATGGCATTGCCATCAGCAACATGGCTCCCACAACCAATATTCTCCATTTCGCTTTCATTTTATTTCCTCCGTATATTTTCTACTAACACGGAATGGCATAAATTTTTTCCCTCCCCCCTCATAAAACCTGTTGAAAAATTCAACATACTGAAGGCGGAGGGCATGAATGGCGGCCCCCAGCGCCTGTATGGCAAGATTGGCAAAATGGGCCACCACAAGAAGCACGGGCATGAGTACTATACCCACATAAGGAATTATGTCCGGGAGAATCTGGGCAACCACATTGAAGGCAAGGGCCATTCCTGCCGTGGCAAGTCCAAGGGCGAGTAAACGGGCATAGGAAAGCCAGTCGCCCAGATAACCGGTTATTTCAAAGAAACCGAGAGGGCCATTATTTTTGAAGAGAGATATTAAACCAACAACCGTGAATATCATGGCGAATATCTTTGCGCCATTGCTCAGATGCCATAATTCAAGTATGCTTTCGCCTATCAACATTCCTCCGCCTATCTGAAGCATAAACCATGGTATCTGCTCTGTAAATATTTTTTTAGTTTCCCTTCTCTTTGCATTCTGATACATTGCCAGAATGAACCCCAGATTTAAATGAGCAAGACCGAGAATCAGGGCTATGGAAAGTATGAGGATTGGTTTATGAATTGCATCTATGGGAAGGGAAATGCCAAATATGTTTGTCTCGTAAATCATCCTCTCCGCATCTCCGTAAATGAAACGGGGTATGAAATCGCCGAAAAAGCTATTGAAGAGGATGCCCGTAAATATGTTGCCCAGCCCCAGCAGTATGCCCACAAAGGCCCAGGATTTTATGAACTCACTTTCTTTAAATTTCAATCTGGCAAAAAGAGAGAGTAAAAACATTACAAGACCATAGCCCGCATCGCCGAGCATGAAAGAGAAGAATATGACAAAGGATATTCCTAAAAACAGGGTGGGATTTATTTCATTGTACTTTGGAAGGGAAAACAGTTCAAGAAATGTTTCAAAGGGTTTTGCCCATCTTGGATTCTTGAGATGAATGGGTGCATTGTTTTCCTCCCTTTTCACCTTTTCAAGAGCAATGACACAGTTCCCTTCTGTGACGGACTCAACCAATTTCCTTATGTCATCCATGTTTTCCTCAAGACACCATCCCTCTATAAGATATGTATACTCCGTCTCTCCAAATTTACTGTAAATCTCCTTTCTTTCCTTCTCTATGTCTATTTCCTCCTTTATGGCAAGTATGTCCATTTTTTTCTTTCTGTAAATGGTGGCAAGTTCCTTCACTATTTTCTCCCTTTCCCTCTCCAGTTCCTTTATTTCCTTTCTGATTTCACGCAGCACCTCTCCCGCTGTGCCCTCTCCCTCCACCCTGATTTCTTCAAAATTCTTCAATTTGTTGAGTTTCTCCTCCATTGAGATATGGGCAACCAGCAGGACAGCCCATCTCTCCTCCTTCTTTTTGCCTATATTCCTGTAATAGAAGGTGATTCCATCCTGACGGAGAGATTGAAGATTGGTGGAAATGCCAAATTTAATTATCACATACCTTCCCTTCCCGATGTATTCCACAGGAATGTTGAAAAGAGAAAGATATTCCAGTTTTCTCTCTTTGTCCTTCAGCGCCTCCATCGTCTCCTCTATCTCATTCATCCTTTTTTCCTTTTCAAGAACTTTGTCCTCTATTTCTGATAAAAGTTTCTCTGCCCTCTCTATTTTTTCCTGCATGCTCATCTTTGGCACTTGTTTCTTTTCCACTTTCTTTTTGAGCATATTCCTTATGCCCTTCTTTTTTGGTGCATATGATCGGAGAATCTCTATTATTCTACCAAGCCTTAAATGATAGGAGGCAAGCACCCCAGCATCCGGATGAATGTTTCCTTCCTTAACATCCTCAAGAGATGCCTTCTCTATTTCCATAAGTCCGCTTTCATGGAGATTTTCCACAAGGAGATGGCTATATCTTTTGTGCGTAAGAATATCCACCCTGACCATCTCGCTTGGTAGCAGCATTTTATCCCAGTAAATTTTCCACAATTTCCCCGGCAACGTTTTCCAACTTCTCCTTCATCTTTTCTTTTATGATTTCCGCTTCCTTCTTTGCCTCTTCTATTATTTTTTCCGCTTCCTTCTTTGCCTTCTTCTCCGCCTTCTTTCTCTCCTGTTCCGCTTCCTTCTTTGCCTTCTCTATCAGTTCATCCCTTTCCTTGCCACCTTTCTCCATGGCTTTTTTGATTATCCATTCCGCCTCCTTCCTGGCCTTCTCTATGTCCTCCATGGCCTTTTTCTCTGCCTCCTTTATTTTTTTGATTTCCTCCATCATTTTATGCTCATGAATGGGAATATTGTAAAAAAATATTTCCCCTTTTTGATGCCATATTTACATGAATTTGCACCACATGTTGTAATTCTGGAAATGGAGTCTCCTTTTTACTCTCGTTTTTTCCAGTCGAATATGAATGGAGAGTGCATATGCATATTATGGTAATAAAATTAATTATATCATCAGTATCTCCGCATGTTGACTAATAGTAGATTCAACAGGTTATGGAATTAATAAATATGAATCATGGTTTGATGTGAGAACAAAGAAAAACAAACGAAAAGAATTCAAAAAATCCTACAGAATTGTTGGATACTTGTTTAATGGCATACTTAGCCATGAACATCAGCAACTACATGATCCACCAATCTTTTCTATTTTGATAGAAAAATTACCAAAAGCAATTTACGAAAGCATAAGTGGGATATAGATTACTGCAATAGATACAATTGTAATCTTGTTAGTGAAAATGGAATGATGCCAATTTTCAAACCAATGTAAAACGCCACAACAAAAGCTAAAGGATCTCCGGCTTGGCATAAAATGATAAGGCTTTGGAAAGATGATAAGGATGCATTTGACCAATGCTTATCATCGAAGAAGTGTTATAGAGGTAGTGATAGACGCTGAAAAACAAAGATTGGGACATGTTTTATTTTCCGGAAGAGAAGAGTTGCAGGAGAAAGAATTGAGATTGAAGACCATATGTTACAATCTTTTAGTAATGAACAAGATCAAGGCATCCTTGATATTACATGAACCACTGCTTCTTCCAGTAAAAGAAGATGGATAAATAAATCAAGAAACATCAATCCATGTGCTTTATTAGTGGAAACCATGTTTTTACTAACCAGAATTGCCCACCATAATTTTTTTCAGTAGAGAATAGTGATTTTGTTGGGATTAGAAACATCTCATTTTATCACTAATCTTTACTTTTAACCATTTAAACGGCGTTATCCGTTTAACCCGATTTTTTAAATTATACTTCTCAGTATCATCCATAATGCTGCAAAAAATAGTATAGCAGCAAGACCAACCCTAAGGTTTTTCTCGTTTATCTTTGCATGGAGATGTGAACCAATTTGTGAACCAACCATTATTGTAATACCAAATAGAATACATAGACTCCAGTCTACTCCACCATTTACAGCATGTCCAAGGAACCCCATGGATGAGGATGCCAACACCAAGAAGGTGTTTGTCCCCATGGCTACCCTTAATGGCATTCCACCAAGTAACACAGCGACTGGAACAATCAGCCCACCCCCGGATATGCCCACCATTCCTGCAAGAAAAGCTGCCACTGCTATGAGAACAACGAGATAGAAAATATGTACATCATATTCCCCACCACTGAACCTTCTATGCCATACCCCGAATTCACCGAGTTTAACTTCCTTTGTCTTATTCAGAAAGAGTAGAAATGCTGAGATTAACAGGAAAACAGCAAAGGTTATTTTTAGATAGATGGCAGGCACACTTGCTGATACAAATCCACCCAAGAAGGATGAGATGCCAACAGCCGTTGCAAGCAGCAGGGCAACCTTCCAATCAACCAGTTTGTGTTTATGCGAGTAAACAAAAATCATTGAGATGCTCTGCAAGAATATAAGAAACATGCTTATGCCTGCGGCAGTGTAGAAGGCAATGTTAAGCAGGGTTAGCATCACTGGCAGATATAGCTCGCCTCCGCCCTTCCCGAACATGGAGAATATGAGGGAAATGATGAATACCAGGGCTGCTGTTACTGCGATT
>JAGGZK010000071.1 GCA_021162065.1 Thermoplasmata archaeon | reverse complement strand
GCACATAATTGCCATAGCGATAGTGCATAACATAAACACTTACATGGCAATTTCTTTATTCATTCTGATTTTTTCGACAACCTCGATTTTTTCAGGCGAAATTAATCTGCGTCCCTCTTTAGGAAAACCCCCTACTGCATTTTGAAGAGAAGTTTTTCAAAACTGGAAAACAAAATAGTTTTATAAAGGATTACCAATTCAATTACAATGGCATCGATGCTCGTTGTTGAGGATGAGGAGCCCATACAGGAGCTCATAAAGGAGTATCTTGCTCCCCTGAAGATAAAGATTTTCCAGGCCTTTAGCGGGGAGGAAGGCGTGGAAAAATACAGGGAGCTTCTTGATAAAGGAAAAAAACCAGATCTTGTGATAATGGATCTTAAGCTTCCGGGTATGGATGGAGTGGAGGCAACAAAACGCATTCTCTCCATGGATCCGGAAGCAAAGGTTTATGGATTCACCGCCTATTTTGGCACTGAGTGGGCAAAGGAACTGGAGAAAGCAGGGGCGAAAGGTGTGATAGCCCGCCCTGTTGGATTTGAGGGATTCAGAGACATTGTTAAGGAAATTCTGGAGAAGGGTTGATTAATGGCCAAACCATAGTTCCTCCGGGATTTCATTGTATATGTCTGCAGCATCCTCCTCTCTTTTCTTCCTTTCCTCTCTCTTTCTTTTGCCCTCTTCCTTATATTTCAAAATCGTCTCCTTGTTCAGGAACCAGTAGTGGGTTCGCCAGCTTCTTCCATCATATATCGTCGTTTCCTCCCGCTCGGTTATCAGCATACCCTCCTCCTCCAGTATGTAAAAGAGCTGCCTGTCCTCTGGTTCAAGTATGTTGTCTATTATGCGGTCCTCAAAACCGAAGAGATCCATGACGAAATTGGCGTCCTTCATGGCTGACTCGATATCAATATCCACCCGGGATGCGATGGCCGTGGCTAAATCCTCAAGTGTGACAATCATAGATTATATTTTTGCATCCGGGGTATATAAACCTTTCTGAAAGATTTTGCATTTCATGCAATTGAGGGTGAAAGCAACCTAATACGGACTCCTTTTTCCTATTACCTTCATGGACGCCAGCGCCGCTTTTGCCCCCTCAGCGCATGCCGTGACTATCTGCCTTACTCCTCCGGTTACATCACCTGCGGCAAAGACCCTCTCCACATTTGTTCTTCCCATCTCATCTATTTTTATGTATCCTGCCTCGTCCAGTTCAAGGCCTATCTTCTTCGCAAGCTCGTTCTGCGGTTCCTCGCCTATAGAGACGAACACTCCGTCCACCTCAAGTGTGCTTATCTCTCCTGTTTTCACATTTTTTATTTTGATCCCCTTTACCATCTCATCTCCAAAAATCTCCTCCACCACGCTGTTCCATATGAAGTTTATTCCCTTCTCCTTTGCCTCATCCTCCAGCGCCTTTTCCGCCCTCAACTCATCCCTTCGATGTATGAGGGTGACATCGCATCCAATCTGCTTCAGATATATCGCCTCTATCACCGCACTGCTTCCTCCTCCCACCATCGCCACCTTCTTTCCCTTAAAAAAGAATCCATCGCAGGTGGCACAGTAGGAGACACCTCTTCCTGCAAATTCTTGCTCCCCCTTCACATTCAGTTTTCTGTGCTCCGTTCCTGTACAGAGTATGACAGCCCCCACGTTATATTTCCCTCTTGTTGTCGTTATAATAGCCTTGTCATCTTCTATTTCTATGTCCGTCACCTCCTCTCCGAATCTCATCTCCGCATACTGGGATGCATGCTCCTTCATCTTTTCCATCAGCTCAACGCCCCCTATGCTCTTGAACCCGGGGTAGTTCTCCACCTCAGGCGCTTCCGTGGCGAGCCCGCCGCCCATTCCCTTATCGAAAACAGCCACACTGGCTCCGCTTCTTCCTGCATATATGGCAGCAGAGTAACCAGCTGCCCCGGCTCCCACTATTGCAACTTCATAATCGTAATTCATGAGGGGGAAAATTGTTATGGTATTTATATTTACTCGTTTCCCCTCACTTCCAGTTCCCCTTCAGCATCCCTGAAAATTGCTTTCACATCATCGCTTTTTACAATCTTTGCCTTCAAATCCCCCAGAACGAGTTTTATGCCATAGGCAACATCCTCATTTCCATGAACCTCCACTTCCTTCCATCTCCTTCCCTGTGCTTTTTTCGCCATCTCCATCCCTCTCTTCACATTATCGCTGAATACATGCCCTCCCTCTGCGGCATTGAAGGCCAGAAGGAATTTCTCCGCCTTGGTATCCCGGAGGGTGGGTCTTGCGATTCTTGCTTCCCTCAGAATGTTCATGTCAATTTCCTGAACCACATGCCCTTCCTTCATATATTCCGCTCTTGCCATCATGTTGCCTTTGGGAGAATAAATCTGGCTTCCTCCCCAGAAGGTGAGGCCATCCTGCTCGCCCACGAGGTTGCAGTAGGCCATGAAAACCGTGTTTTCCGTCGCCCTTGCGGGGAGAACACGTTCAAAATGCTCCTTGGAGATGGTGGGGGAGGCGGAAATGCATACCAGCATGTCGGCTCCCTTCAATGCCATTGTTTTGGAGAGTTCCGGGAAGAATATGTCGTAGCATATGCACATTCCTATGTTCATGCCCCTTGTTCTGAACACGGGCGCATCTTTTCCCGGCGAGAAATAGAACTTCTCTTCAAAGGGCCCAAAATTTGCCAGAAAGTTTTTCTTGTAGATGTGGACTTCATCGCCATCCACCAGAACTGCTGCGTTGTACACTATTCCCTCTCTCTCGCTTAGAGGCATTCCAAAGATGATGGCCGCATCCCTCTCCCTTGAAATCTCCTGCAGCTCTTTTATTGACTCTCCATCCCCTCCCTCTGCGAGAGAGAAAACATCTTCCCTGCACACATAGCCGGTGAGAGACATCTCTCCAAATACATATATATCTGCCTCCACCAAACTCATGACCTTCTCCATCTTCTTAATGTTCTTCTTTTTGTTCCCCACCTTCGGATTTATATTGTAAAGGCAGATTTTCATCGCAAGAAATAAATTCCTCTCTTTTATAACTTTGCATGCTTGAAATTGATGCTGAAGGCGTCTCACGGGTTATAGTCAATTTTATAAAGGAGTATATGGAAAAGTGCAGCAGGAGGAAGCTGGTGCTGGGCCTCTCAGGAGGTATAGATTCCGCTGTCATGGCAAAACTTGCCGTGATGGCTGCCGGAAACGAAAATGTTCATGCCATTTTCATGCCCGATGTCTCCACCCCTCTTGAGGATTTTGAGGATGCAAGGATGATGGCCAAGGAACTGGACATAGATTATAGAACCATAGACCTTTCCCCCATGATTCACTCCATAACCAATGCATGCGGCGAGATGGATGAGGTGGCGCTGGGAAACATAAAGGCAAGGTTAAGAATGATTTTTCTCTATCAGGCCGCAAATTCCTTGGGCGCCTTAGTATGTGGAACATCCAACAAGACGGAAATCCTGCTGGGTTATTTCACCAAATACGGCGATGGGGGAAGCGATTTCATGCCCATTGGAGACCTCTATAAAACGCAGGTTTATATGCTTGCGAAACATCTCGGCATACCAGAGAATATAATCGAGAAGCCCCCCACCGCCGGGCTGTGGAAGGGGCAGACAGATGAGAAGGAAATAGGGTTGCCCTACGGGAAGGTGGACGCCATTCTCTATGGCATTGAGAGGAAAATGGACTTGGAAAGTATTTCAGAGCTGGCGGATGTTTCCGTGGATGAAGTGAAGAGAATATATGCCATGGTGGAGAAAAATGAGCATAAAAGGAGGTTTCCAGCCATACCGAAAATAGGTTTCAGAACGGTTGGCATTGATTGGAGATTTCCATTAAAACTTTGATTTTGTTATTCTAACGCCTTCTCCAGTTCATCATATTTATGGTGCAGTGCTTTGAGCGCCTCCATCAATGCATCTTTTGCAGAAAGGGATTTATCCGTCTCATACTGCATGATTATTCTCTTCTCATCTCCCCGCACCTTTATGGCATCTTTCTTGCATGTCTCAACACAGCTTCTGCACAGATTGCATGCCATTTCATCCTTGACGACGAGTTTCTTTCTCTTTATCTCGAGCACATCTCTTGGGCAAATCTTCACGCAATCCTCGCAGAGATTGCATTTCTCCATATCAATTTCTATTATGGGATAATACTTGTAGCCGATGCCATTAACCACCTGCCATTTGGCATGCTCCTTTCCCCTTCCAAGTTCAGCCTCCGCCTCCAGTATTAGGCGCTGATTCTTGAGCAGTCTTACTATCGGAATATTTTTATCAACCACCGCCCACATCGGGTCCTCGGGTCTCAAATCTCCAGAGTAGACGGTGCATTCTCCTTCCTTGCTTAATGTGTAGTGAACCACGCAGTTGGGGCATCCCTTGCCTCCGCAGGAGCATTCATCTCTGAAGTTAAGGAGGTCCAGATGGGTGGGGAGAGGTATCAATCCAAGGCGGTGTGCTATTATCTCGTCAAAGAGGGCGGAGGTATTGTCATATATGGTGACATTTTCTATGGCAAGTTTTGGCACATCGGCCATCAATGTCCTTCTTATGGCGTTAACAAAATATGGGCTCGTCTCCTCAAAAAGAACCTTCGCATAATCATCTTTCAATTCCAGAAACTGAATCTTCATACCCTTCTTCCTCTTCTCCCGCCTTTCTCTCTACATCCGTCATGGGGCAATGGGGTTACGTCCTCTATCCTTCCTATTCTCAACCCCGCTCTCGCCAGCGCCCTTATGGCCGCCTGCGCCCCGGGGCCGGGACTCTTGCTCCTTCCTCTTCCTATGCCCCTCACTTTTATGTGAATGCCATCTATTCCCTTCTCCTTTATCTCCTCGGCCACGCGCTGGGCTGCTATCATGGCTGCATATGGCGAAGGCTCATCCTTATCCGCCTTCACCACCATTCCGCCCGAGCATTTTGCCAGAGTTTCCGCTCCAGTAATGTCGGTAACGGTTATGATGGTGTTGTTGTGGGATGCGAATATGTGAGCCACTGCCCACTTAACCATTTGTCTTCACCTCCTCTTCCATTTCCTTCTTTTCCTCCTTTACCACAACCCTTTCCTCTGCTTTAGGACGCATGGGATGCATTTCATCGTTGAGAGGTGATGAGTAGGAGTAGGATATTCTCTCCTCCTCATCCTTTCTTACAAGATAGGAAGGCACCCTCACCTTCCTTCCATCTATTGCTATATGCCCATGGACTATCAACTGCCTTGCCTGTTTGGGGGTTCTTGCCAGCCCGTGGATATAAACAAGGGTCTGCAATCTCCTGCCAAGTATATCCTCCACACCCAGAGCCAAAACATCGTCAAGGGTTGAGTTGGGAGGCAATATGCCAAGGCGTGCCAGCCTTTTAAGCAAATTTTCTTTCTCTCTTTCGGCCTGCTCCTCTCCCGGCCTTGCAAGCAAACGGCGTGCCTGCTCCCTTATTTTTCTGAGCAGGGTTTCCGCCCTCCAGACCTCTCTCTTGTTTTTCAGTCCGTATTTGTATAGAAGTTCCCTCTCCCTCTTTATCCTCTCGGCTTCCCATGGATGGGAAGGCGTCTCATACTTTTTCCTTGGAAATCTCGGATCCCCCATTCAATTACCTCCTTCCCTTTCTCACCACACCAACGGTGAGTCCTCTTCTCTTGTTGCTTCTTGTTCTCTGTCCTCTCACAGGCAAACCTCGCTCATGCCTTATGCCGCGATAACTCCTTATCTTTCTCAGGAGATTTATATCTTCTCTGAGAGTGAGCTCTATCTCGGTACTTATAAGATGCTTATCCTCTCCTGTATAAAGATCCTTTCTTCTATTCCTCATCCACACGGGAAGCCATTCATTTATGGTTTCTATGGCATGACTGAGCTTTTCTATATCCTCATCGCTCATGTTGCCTATTCTTTCCCTTCCATCCACTCCCGTATGGTTGAGAATGGCATTTGCCACCATATAATTTATGCCCTTTATCTGGGTGAGGGCATACCTTGTCGGCTTATTGCCATCTATATCTGTGGCTGCGATACGTACAATATACTTGAAATCTTTATTTTCCTCTGGCATAGGTGGCATAAAATAGGGATTGCATATTTAATATTTACTCATAGAAAATTTTTCATTTCACATACACTATTTTATATTCTCCTTCCTCCTTGTTGGCCAAGATTTTTCTCACCATCTCCACATCAAGTTTTGCCATGGCCTCTTCTATATTTTTGATTCTGGATATTATCGGAACGAACCCCTTTTTTATATGGATAATGTTTCTGCCCATTTTTTCTCCCATTAGAGCATCTACATTCCCATCCTTCATCAATTTCATAACCCTCTCTGCCTTTCCAGCATCTCCATGCCCCCTTTCCTCGCCGCTTGTATTCATGATTTTATCTATCTTTACAAATTCCTTTTCCTGCTCTTTGTATTCATATATGAGATAGTACGAGGCACTGCCAAAATGCTCATCGGAAAATTTCTTCCCGTCATCTGTTGCGCAGGCAATTCTCATGATGGCTATAAGGATGGTAAAGAAAAATTTTTCCTTTATGTGGATACATCATTTTCTTACCACCGCAAAATGATTGTCGGGATATTTTTTCGATGCCTTTTTCACGCTCCATGCCCTCTCTATCTTTAGCCCCGCTTTTCTTATATCGCCTTTAAATTCCCTCATGCTGTAGAGATGATAGAATCTGATTGCCTCAGCACCTCTTCTCCATGGAACATAGATGTCTCCCTTCAGAGGGTGCAGGAGAAAATATTTCCTCCATCTGTCCTGCCATTTGGCCCATACTGAAATCAGTGCCCTCCCGCCTGGTTTTAGAACCCTCCTCACCTCCTCGAGCGCCTTTTTTCTTTCCTTTTTGCCCTTTATGTTGTGAAGGGCTGCAATGAAAAGAATCCCATCAAAAAAATTATCCGGAAAGGGAAGGTGGCAGGCATCACCCCTGACAAGCATTACATTCTCTATCCCTTTCTTTTCCATGTTCTGATGCGCCATCTCAAGCATTTTTATGGAGATATCCAGCCCCACCACCATATCACATTTTTCTGCTGCAGGAATGAGATGGCGACCATTGCCACACCCTATGTCAACACATTTCCCATGAATTCTATTCAGAAAAGTTTTACATTCTTTCCAGGGAAAGCGGCGGGTGGCATCGAAATCCTTTGCTATTTTATCCCATTCCTCCATCCGCATTAAAATGCTCTCCTCTTATAGAAATATTATGCTCCCACTTTTTGATGCTTCAATGTATCCGGCTATGAATTCAGCAGAACTTCTATTGTTGAGTACGGATATTTTTTCGCCTATTTAATTTTGCCTTTTTCTCTTTCATATCATTCCTCCACCATTTTCATAAATAAACCCAATAAATTTTCAGGAGGAAGCTTTCTTATGAATGCTTCCTTT